>NZ_CBDKZX010000058.1:0-25556 GCF_965301105.1 Kluyvera sp. | reverse complement strand
GAACTGCGGACGAATACTCCCGCCCACGGTGAAGTTCAGACGGCTAAGCGGGTTCCCGGCCTGCGGATCCTGCTTGAGCAGGGTAATTTCAGCCTGGGATGCGAAAGACGTTAAAGCCACTGCAGCACCGATCGATAACGCCAGTGCTTTCATTTTTATAGTCATTATTTTTCCTTGATAGATTTATAGCCAACTATCTGGCTAACAAATATTATCGTTTATTAATAAATTCCACCTCGCTGATTTTTAATGAAACGTGCGCTTTAGGTTTCCAGAATTACCGAAAGGTGCCGTAAAACAGGCAACATGATGAAAGGATGAGCGATTTCGACGAAAAGCGAGGAAGCGTGATGGCGGTTACCCGGCATTGCTGTGCTCCGCCGGGTAACGTCAGGACAGAATTAACTTGAGAACTGGCGGAACAGCGCCCGCCCCTTCAGCAGGCGCAGGCCCAAACCGCCGCCGCACAGCGACAGCAGGAACGCCCCGCACAACGGCAACGATACCCACAGACGCCAATCCGGCGACCACGGGAAATCAAACACGTGAGTTTGCAGCATCGCCAGCGCGGTTTCGGCTCCGATGGCTGCCACCAGGCCGGAAATCGCCCCCAGCAGGGCAAACTCGGCCCACAGCGTCATTCGCAGCAGCGACTTTCCTGCCCCGAGGGTGCGATACACCACCAGCTCCTGATGACGCTGACGCATCCCCACCTGCACCTGCGCCAACAGCAGCAGCACGCCGCAGGCCGTCACCAGCACCACCATCACCTCCAGCGCGCGGCTTACCTGGGCCAGCACCTGGCCGATCTGCTTTAATATCGCCCCAATATCCAGCAGGCTGACCGTCGGGAACTCGCGGTTAAGCTGCGTCAACAGCGTGTTGCCGCGATCCCAGCGGAAGCTGGTCAGCCAACTCTGCGGCTGACCGTCCAGCGCGCCGTCGGGGAAGATAAAGAAGAAGTTTGGCCGCAGGCTCTCCCAGTCGACCTTGCGGATACTGCTCACTTTGGCGGTAAAGTCCTGCGTGTCGCCGGTGAATGTGACGCTATCGCCCAGATCAATCTTCAAGCGCTGCGCCAATCCCTCTTCAATTGAGACCTCCCCGGCCTTTGGCGGCCAGCTTCCCGCCACCAGCGGGTTATGCGCCGGTCGCTGGTTTTGCCAGGTCAGGTTCAGCTCGCGATTGAGCGACTCATCCTTATTGCCTTCGGTACTCTGACCGTTAATCTGCGTCAGCCGTGCGCGGACAATCGGGTAGAACGCCGCCGGTATCACCTGGTGCTCGGCAAGGAACGTTTTCACCTCACTGACCTGCTCCGGCGCGATATTGATCAGGAAATAGTTCGGACTTTCCGGCGGCAACTGCTGTTGCCAACGATCCAGCAGATCGCCGCGCAGCACCAGCAGCAGCGCCAACAGCATAAACGACAGCGAGAAAGCCGCCAGTTGGCTCAGCGTCGACCACGGTTGACGCAGCAGGCGGTTCACCGCCAGACGCAGCGGCAGCGCGCGCAAGGTCAGGCGTTTCAGAACCTTCAGCAGCAGCCAGCCCACCAGGCCGCACAGCGCCGCCAACACCACCGCCCCGGCCAGCACCGACCACAGCAGCGGGCTGCCGCCCATCAGCCAGGCGAGCAGCAGGACAGTGACCCCGCTCACCAGCGGCAGGTAAATTTTCAGCGGCCAGACGTTGGCAACAATATCCTGGCGCAATACGCGCAGCGGTTGCGTCGCCAGCAGCAATCGGTACGGGCGCAGTCCCACCAGCAGGGAAATCACCGTCATCGACCCCACTGCCCACAGCCACGGCCAGGCGCTGGCGGCGGGCAGCGCCGCGGGCAGCACCGGCTTCAGCAGAGTCAGTAAGATAGATTCAAACAACAGCCCCATCGCGCCGCCCGCCAGCGCGGAGAGCGCCAGCAACAGCAGCCACTGGCCGATAATCAGCTTACGCAGCTGCGCGCGCCCTGCCCCCAGCGTTTTGAGGATGGCCACCAGATCGTAGCGGCTGCGGCAGTAGTGCCCCATCGCCACCGCCACGGCAGCCACCGCCAGCAGCAGCGTCAGCAATGCCGACAACAGTAAAAATTGCTGGGAACGCTGCAACGATTTGCCCAACGCGCCGTCGTCCTGATCCGGCCCGATCCAGCGGTTCTCAGGTTTGAGCTGCGGTAGCAGCCAGCTTTCATAGCTCGCCAGCTGCGCCGCATTGCCAGCGAACATATAGCGCCAGCTCACCCGGCTACCGGGCTGCACCGCGCCGGTTTTCGCCACGTCGGCCAGGTTCATCATCAGGCGCGGAGCCATCTGGAACGGGTTAAAGCCGCTGTCCGGCTCCTGCACAATCTCCCCGGCGATACGCAGCGTGGCATCGCCAACATCGATATTGTCGCCGGTTTTCAGGTTCAGCAGCGCCAGCAGACGCGGCGCCAGCAGTACCGTGCCGGCGGCGGGCTTCAGGCTGGCCGGGGTGGTTTCCAGAACGCCATACAGCGGGTAGCTATCGTCTACCGCCTTCACATCCGCCAACTGCGGGGTATCACCCGCCCAGGTCATGGTGGAGAAGTTAATCTGTTCGCCCACCGTCAGCCCCAGCGCACGGGCTTTTTCCAGCCATTCGCGCGGCACTTCACGCGAGCTGCGCAGCACCCGGTCACCCGCCATATATTCGCGGCTTTGCTGATTAAGCCCTTTGTCCATTCGGTCGCTGATACTGCCCAGCGCCAGCACGCAGGCCACCGCCAGGCTTAGCGCCAGCCAAACAATCAGCAGCGACGGCGAGCGCCATTCTCGCCAGAACCAGCGTAAAATCATGCTTCCTCCCGGAGCTGCCCGTCGACCAGACGCAGACGGCGGTCACAGCGGGCGGCCAGCTGAGCGTCATGGGTAACCAGAATCAGCGTGGTGCCGTGTTCGCGGTTGAGCGAAAACAGCAGGTCGGCAATTTTGTCGCCGGTATGGCGGTCGAGGTTACCGGTTGGCTCATCGGCGAACAGCAAATCCGGGCGGCCGTTGAACGCGCGGGCCAGCGCCACGCGCTGCTGCTCACCGCCGGAAAGCTGGGCGGGAAGATGCTGTAGACGTTTGCCAAGCCCGAGCTGTTCCAGCAGCGCTTTTGCCCCCTGTCGGCTTTGCGCGTCGCTTTCACCGCGCAGCAGCGCCGGTAGCTCGACGTTTTCCAGCGCGTTGAGGGTCGGTATCAACATAAAAGATTGAAACACAAAGCCGATATGCTGAGCGCGCAGGCGTGCCCGAGCCTCTTCGTCCATGTTATCCAGCGGCTGGCCTAAGAGCTTCACCGTGCCACTGCTGCCATCGTCCAGCCCGGCAAGAATCGCCAGCAGCGTCGACTTGCCGGAACCCGACTCGCCAATTAAAGCAAGGGTTTGCGCCGGTTTGACAATCAGGTTAACTCCGGTAAGGATGGAAAGCTCATGCTCCCCCTGACCGACGGATTTCTTAAGATGATGCACTTCAAGTACGTTTTCCGCTGGCATTTGCCTTTCCTGTTTTTAATACTGTTTAGCCTTCGCGCCGCGGCGGCGGACACGCTGTTAGTTCTTGGCGATAGCCTGAGCGCGGGCTATCGCATGGCGGGTACTGCCGCCTGGCCTGCCCTGCTTAACGACAAGTGGCAGCCTGATATCACGGTCATCAACGGTAGCATCAGCGGCGACACCGCCCAGCAGGGGCTGGCGCGCCTGCCCGCATTGCTGAAACAGCACCAGCCGCGCTGGGTGCTGGTCGAGCTTGGCGGCAACGACGGCCTGCGCGGATTTCCACCGCAGCAGATTGAACAGACCCTGCGCACCGTTTTGCAGCAGATCAAAGCCGCTAACGTCCAGCCACTGTTAATGCAAATTCGTCTGCCCGCAAACTACGGACGCCGCTATAATGAGGCGTTTAGCGCGGTTTATCCGAAACTCGCCAGCGAATTCACTATTCCACTGCTGCCCTTCTTTATGGAAGAGGTCTACCTTAAGCCGCAGTGGATGCAGGATGACGGCATTCATCCCAACCGTGACGCCCAGCCGTTTATTGCCGACTGGATGGCGACACGTCTGGCTCCATTAGTTAATCACGACGCCGGAAAGTAAAGCGGTGTCTTCAGGTAAAGTTATGCAAAAATCGGTCTTAATTACAGGATGTTCCAGCGGCATTGGCCTGGAAAGCGCGCTTGAGCTGAAGCGTCAGGGGTTTCGCGTGCTCGCCGCCTGTCGTAAACCTGAGGATGTGAAGCGGATGAACGGCATGGGCTTCACCGGCGTGCTGCTCGACCTCGACAGCCCGGAAAGCATCGATGCCGCCGCCGAAGAGGTCATCGCGCTCACCCATAATCGCCTGTTCGGCCTGTTTAACAACGCGGGCTATGGCGTCTACGGCCCGTTGACCAGCATCAGCCGTGAGCAGATGGAGCAGCAATTTTCCGCCAACTTCTTTGGCGCTCATCAGCTTACCATGCGTCTGCTGCCCGCCATGGTGCCTCACGGCGAGGGGCGCATCGTGATGACCTCCTCGGTGATGGGGCTGATTTCCACGCCGGGCCGCGGCGCCTATGCGGCCAGCAAATATGCGCTGGAGGCGTGGTCCGACGCGCTGCGCATGGAGCTGCGTCATTCCGGCATCAAGGTCAGCCTGATCGAACCCGGCCCGATTCGCACCCGCTTTACCGACAACGTGAACCAGACCAGCGACCAGGCGGTGGAAAACCCGGGTATTGCGGCTCGTTTTACGCTCGGCCCGGACGCGGTGGTAGAAAAGGTGCGTCACGCCTTTATCAGCGATAAGCCGAAATTACGCTACCCGGTCACCCTGGTCACCCATGCCGTATGCTGGCTAAAACGCCTGCTGCCGGGGCGCGTCATGGACAAAATTCTGCAGGGGTAACGTTGAAGCGTGCGCTTTTGCCCCCATCTCGAATACAAACCGACTACAGAGAATGACTCATGTCCGTACAGAATATTGTAAACATTACTGAAGCTAACCTGCACCAGACGCTGGAACAATCCGTTGCCACGCCGGTGCTGTTCTACTTCTGGTCCGAGCGCAGCCAGCACTGCCAGGAGCTGACGCCGGTGCTGGAAAATCTGGCGGCGCAGTATAACGGTCAGTTTATTCTGGCGAAGGTCGACTGCGACGCCGAGCAGATGGTCGCCTCACAGTTTGGCCTGCGCGCCATCCCGACCGTCTACCTGTTCCAGAACGGCCAGCCGGTTGACGGCTTCCAGGGCCCGCAGCCGGAAGAGGCCATTCGCGCGCTGCTCGATAAAGTGCTGCCGCGTGAAGAAGAGCTGAAGGCGCAAGAGGCGCTGGCGCTGATTCAGGAAGGTAAGCACGCCGAAGCGCTGCCGCTGCTGAAAGACGCCTGGCAGCTTTCCGGCCAGGACAGCCAGATCGGCCTGCTGCTGGCGGAAACGCAGATTGCGCTCAATCGCTCTGAAGACGCGGAAGCGGTGCTGAAAACCATTCCGATGCAGGATCAGGATACCCGCTATCAGGGGCTGGTCGCGCAGATTGAGCTGTTGAAGCAGGCGGCGGATACGCCGGAGATTCAGCAACTGCAACAACAAGTAGAGCAAAACCCGGACGACGCGGCGCTGGCCTCGAAGCTGGCGCTGCAGCTGCATCAGGTTGGGCGTAACGAAGAGGCGCTGGAACTGCTGTTCAGCCATCTGCGTAAAGATTTAGGCGCGGCCGATGGTCAGGCGCGCAAAATGTTGCAGGAAATTCTGGCTGCGCTGGGCACCGGCGACGCGCTGGCGTCGAAGTACCGCCGCCAGTTGTATTCGCTGCTGTACTAACAGCGAGCGTTATCTTGTCGGCCTGATGGCGCTACGCCTGGCAGGCCGACGTTTCACTATGCGCTACGCGCGCTTCTTCAACTGCGTCACCACCAGCTGGTGACGGGCGTTATAAAACTTCCGATAGGTCAGATAGCAGGCAATAATGGTCGACAGGCTGGCGGTCGAAAGCAGCATAAAAGTGACCATAATCTGATACTTAATCGCCTTCACCGGGTCGATACCAGCAAAAATCAGCCCCGACATCATCCCCGGTAAGCTCACCAGCCCCACGGTTTTCGCCGAATCCACGGTCGGAATTAACGACGCGCGAATGCTCTCGCGAATCAATCGCGCGGAGGCCATTTTCGGCGTCGCCCCCAGGCTCAGTTTTTCCTGAATTTGCTGCTGCTCGGCGCTAAAGCGCTGACCGAGGTTGTTGTAGCACAGCCCCACCGCAATCATGGCGTTACCGGCGATCATCCCGGAAATCGGGATCACCTGCATTGGCACAAAGGCAATCGAGCCGGAAAAAACCAGCACCGCCAGCGTCAGCCCGGCCCCGGTGGTAATGGCGATAAACGACGATACGAAGGCTTTATCGATATACTTACTGCGCTTTTGCGCGTTATACGCTGCGTTAAAGCAGATAAACAGCACCATCAGCAGCGTCAACACCGCATGGTTAACGTTGAAAATATACTTCAGCACGTAGCCGACAATGATCAGCTGCACCACCGCCCGGCAGATACTCCAGATGATGTCTTTTTCCAGCGCCAGCTTTTCCCGGTAGCTCACCAGAATCGCCACCAGCACCAGCACCATCGACAGCGCCAGTGATTGGTTCGTAATAATATGTTCGTTATTCATGACGTAACTCCCTGACGCTCTCCTGATGGGATGGCAGCGTAATCACTTCATCCGCATGGCTAATTTCATCTTTATCATGGGTGACCCACAGCACGGCGACGTTTTGCTCGCGGACATACTGATGAATAATCTCATTGACGTTCTTTTTATTTTGCTCATCCAGCGCGCTGGTAATTTCATCGAGCAATAAAACCTTGGGCAAAAATTGTAGATTGCGAATCAACGAAACCCGCTGTTTTTCCCCACCTGACAGATCATTAATCGATTTTGACAGCGTATCTTCCGCCAGATCAAAGCGCGACAACTGGCCCAGAAAACGATCGGGATCCGGCTGCTGATTACGGATTTGCCAGGGGAAAATCAAGTTGTCGTAAACCGTATCGCCAAACAGCGCGGGCGTCTGCGCGCAGTAAGAAACCTGCTGGCGATAGGCTTCCGGCGACAGGGTATTGATATCCTGCCCGGCAAACAGAATGTGTCCGCCGCTCGGTGAAAGGAGCGAAGCGATGATTTTTAATAAAGTGCTTTTACCGCAGCCTGACGGGCCGGTGATGAGCTTAAATTCACCGGGGGCCACGCTAAGATTGATATTCTCAAGGACCGTTTTCTTGCCAATATGAAAGCTTACCTGCGTAAGCTGTAGAATCGCGCTATTTTCCTTCATTGCCTTTCTTTGCCCTGTTTTTTCTTTTATCTCTTGTAGTGTAACGCCAATTAATTTCAGGGGGCGAATTTCACCGCCAGAGCCGATATACTTATTGCAGTTACGGACAGTAAAACAGGAGGTTTTATGCTGGTGTTTATCCCTATTCTTATCTTCGTCGCACTGGTAGTCGTCGCCGCGGGGGTCAAAATCGTCCCGCAGGGCTATCAGTGGACGGTTGAACGTTTTGGCCGCTACACCAAAACCCTGCATCCAGGCTTAAGTCTTGTCGTGCCGTTTATGGATCGTATTGGCCGCAAAATCAATATGATGGAGCAGGTCCTCGATATTCCATCGCAGGAAGTTATCTCTAAAGACAACGCCAACGTCGCCATCGACGCCGTGTGCTTTATTCAGGTGATCGACGCGCCAAAAGCGGCGTACGAGGTCAGCAACCTGGAACTGGCGATCATCAACCTGACGATGACCAACATTCGTACCGTGCTCGGTTCCATGGAGCTCGACGAAATGCTCTCCCAGCGCGATAACATCAATACCCGCCTGCTGCATATTGTCGACGAAGCCACCAATCCGTGGGGGATTAAAATCACCCGTATTGAGATTCGCGACGTGCGCCCACCGGCAGAGCTTATCGACGCGATGAACGCGCAGATGAAGGCCGAGCGTACCAAGCGTGCCTATATCCTGGAAGCTGAAGGGATCCGCCAGGCGCAGATCGTCAAAGCCGAAGGTGAAAAACAGGCGCAGATTCTCACCGCCGAGGGCGAGCGTCAGTCCGCGTTCCTGCAGGCAGAGGCCCGCGAGCGTTCCGCAGAAGCGGAAGCGCGCGCCACCAAAATGGTCTCTGAAGCGATTGCCGCCGGGGATATTCAGGCGATTAACTACTTTGTGGCGCAAAAATACACCGATGCCCTCCAGCAGATTGGCTCGGCGAATAATAGCAAAGTGGTGATGATGCCGCTGGATGCCAGCAGCTTGATGGGGTCTATCGCCGGGGTTGCCGAGCTGATTAAAGACAGCAGCCGCGACCGGAAATCATCATGATCGCGCTGGTGCTGGCGCACCCACATATCTTCTGGCTGAGCCTCGGCGGCCTGCTGCTGGCGGCAGAAATGCTCGGCGGTAGCGGCTATTTGCTGTGGAGCGGCGTGGCTGCTGCGGCTACCGGGCTGATAACCTGGGTGCTGCCGCTCGAGTGGGCATGGCAGGGGACGCTGTTTGCGGTGCTGACGCTACTGGCAGCCTGGCTGTGGTGGAAGTGGCTCAGCCGTCGGGGCGACAGACAGCGCCCGGCGGAAAGTCAGCTTAACCAGCGTGGACAGCAGTTGCTGGGGCAGCGGTTTACCTTAGACAACGCGCTGGTCAACGGACGCGGCCATATGCGCGTCGGCGACAGTTCGTGGCCGGTCCGCGCCGACGAGGATCTGCCCGCGGGCAGCAACGTTGAGGTGATTGCGGTGGAAGGGATCGTCCTGCGTATCAGGCTCTCCCCTCCTCGTTAGTCGTCAAACCTGGGCTTTACGATGGCAGCAGCCGGAAAGATTATCAATAATCGGGCAGTCGGCGCTGTCATCCCCCGGGCAGGATGCCGCCAGCGACAACAGCTGCTCGCGCATCGCCTGCAGATCGCTGATGTGGCGCTCAATATCCGCCACTTTCTGTAGCGTATAGGCTTTGACGTCGGCGCTGTGGCGTTTCGGGTCGTTAAACAGATTCACCAGCTCGCCGCACTCTTCCAGATTAAACCCAACCTGCCGCGCCTGGCGCAGCAGCGTAAACTCATCCAGATGCTTTTGCGTGTAGCTGCGGTAGCCGTTCTCGCTGCGCAGCGGCGGCGTCACCAGCCCCTTCTCTTCATAAAAGCGAATGGCTTTGCTGGTCAAACCGGTTTTTTTGGCAACATCACTGATATTCACGTTTCCCCCTTGACCTTCCCCTTGCTGGAAGGTTTAACCTTTCTCACTGTAGACCAAAAGATGAATTTGGTCACCCATCAATTGAGGAGAGGAATATGTCTCAAACTATCGATCTGGCGCTGGACGGTCTGTCCTGCGGCCACTGCGTCAAACGCGTGAAGGAGAGCCTGGAGCAGCGTCCTGACGTTGACCATGCGGAAGTGACCATCGATGCGGCGCACGTTACCGGCAGCGCGAGCGCCGAGGCGTTGATTGACACCATCAAACAAGCCGGTTACGGCGCGGAGCTCAGCCACCCAAAGGCTAAACCGCTGGCAGAGTCATCACTCCCGTCGGAAGCACTGACAGCGGCCTCCCCTGAGCTTCCGGCAGCACAGGAACTGGATGACAGCCAACAGCTGCTGATCAACGGTATGAGCTGCGCCAGCTGCGTTTCCCGGGTCCAGAATGCCTTGCAGGCGGTACCGGGCGTGGTCCAGGCACGGGTAAACCTGGCGGAGCGCACGGCCCTGGTGATGGGTCATGCGTCCGCCAGCGATTTAGTCCAGGCCGTAGAGAAAGCCGGCTACGGCGCAGAAGCCATTGAAGACGATATTAAACGCCGCGAACGTCAGCAGGAAACCGCGCTGGCGACCATGAAACGTTTTCGCTGGCAGGCGATCGTCGCCCTGCTGGTAGGTGTGCCAGTCATGGTCTGGGGCATGATCGGCGACAATATGATGGTCTCCGACGACAACCGCTCGCTGTGGCTGGTTATCGGCCTCGTCACCCTGGCGGTGATGGTGTTTGCCGGCGGTCATTTTTACACCAGCGCATGGAAAAGCCTGAAGAACCGTACCGCGACGATGGATACCCTCGT
This sequence comes from Kluyvera sp., assembly GCF_965301105.1. NCBI lineage: Bacteria > Pseudomonadati > Pseudomonadota > Gammaproteobacteria > Enterobacterales > Enterobacteriaceae > Kluyvera > Kluyvera sp. Next base: position 15,465 of record NZ_CBDKZX010000058.1, on the reverse strand, counting down.
GGCGCTCGGGACCGGTGTCGCCTGGCTGTATTCGATGAGCGTCAACCTGTGGCCGCAGTGGTTCCCGATGGAAGCCCGCCACCTCTATTACGAAGCCAGCGCCATGATTATTGGTCTGATTAACCTTGGCCATATGCTGGAAGCGCGAGCGCGCCAGCGTTCGTCCCGAGCGCTGGAAAAATTGCTCGACCTGACGCCGCCCACCGCGCGGGTCGTCACCGACGACGGTGAAAAAACGGTGCCGCTCGCCGACGTACAGCCGGGTATGATCCTGCGCCTCGCCACCGGCGACCGCGTTCCCGTCGACGGCGAAATCAGCCAGGGCGAAGCCTGGTTCGATGAAGCGATGCTGACCGGCGAGCCGATTCCGCAACAGAAAGGCGACGGCGACAGCATTCACGCCGGTACGGTGGTGCAGGACGGCTCAGTCTTATTCCGCGCAAGCGCCGTGGGTAGCCATACCACTCTGTCACGTATTATCAAAATGGTGCGCCAGGCGCAGAGCAGCAAGCCGGAAATCGGCCAGTTGGCGGATAGAATCTCCGCCGTGTTCGTGCCGGTGGTGGTGGCGATTGCCATTTTCAGCGCCGCCATCTGGTACTTCTTTGGCCCTGCGCCGCAGATTGTCTACACCCTGGTGATCGCTACCACGGTGCTGATCATCGCCTGTCCGTGTGCGCTGGGTCTGGCTACGCCGATGTCGATTATTGCCGGTGTCGGTCGCGCCGCAGAGTACGGCGTGCTGGTCCGCGACGCCGACGCGCTACAGCGCGCCAGTGAACTGACCACGCTGGTGTTTGATAAAACCGGTACCTTGACCGAAGGTAAGCCGCAGGTTGTCGCGGTGAAAACCCTCGGCGCGATCGGTGAATCGACCGCGCTGCGCCTGGCCGCCGCGCTGGAGCAAGGTTCGAACCACCCTCTGGCGCGTGCAATTCTGGAGAAAGCCGCCGATAACACGTTGCCACAGGTCACCGCGTTCCGCACGCTACGTGGGCTGGGGGTCAGCGGCGAGACCGAAGGACACACGCTGCTGCTGGGCAACCAGGCGTTGATGCACGAACAGCAGGTGGATACCCGCGAGCTGGATAACGAACTGGCTCAGCAGGCGGCTCAGGGAGCCACGCCGGTACTGCTCGCCATTGATGGTCAAGCCGCCGCGCTGTTCGCCATTCGCGATCCGCTGCGTAGCGATAGCGTCGCCGCCTTGCAGCGACTGCATCAGGAAGGCTATCGACTGGTGATGCTGACCGGTGATAACCCGGTAACCGCTAACGCCATTGCCAAAGAGGCGGGCATTGATGAAGTGATTGCCGGCGTACTGCCGGACGGTAAAGCGCAGGCGATTAAAGACCTGCAGGCGCAGGGCCAGAAGGTGGCAATGGTCGGCGATGGTATCAACGATGCCCCGGCGCTGGCGCAGGCCGACGTCGGTATCGCCATGGGCGGCGGCAGCGATGTAGCGATTGAAACCGCGGCGATTACGCTGATGCGCCACAGCCTGGTGGGCGTTGCCGATGCGCTGGCGATCTCCCGCGCCACGTTGCGCAATATGAAGCAGAACCTGCTCGGCGCCTTCGTCTATAACTCGCTGGGCATTCCGATTGCCGCGGGGATCCTCTGGCCGCTGACCGGTACGCTGCTCAACCCGGTCGTTGCCGGAGCCGCAATGGCGCTCTCTTCCATTACGGTAGTGAGCAACGCCAACCGCCTGCTGCGCTTTAAACCTAAAGCCTGACCCACCGTCCTGCCCGAAACGGGCAGGGCGCGTTTGCACCTTTCTCCCCAGCGCGCTAGCATGGAATTTTCCTTCCAGGGAGCGCGGATGAGTCTGTTATATCAACTACAACGTCTATGGCGAACCCTGCGCGGTTCGCCTTACGGCTGGCCAGCGCTCGACGTGTCGCTGCCCGGTGGCCGCCACCTGCATCTGGTCGGCAGCATTCATATGGGGACACGCGATATGTCTCCCCTACCGGCAAAGCTGGTGAAGAAACTGCATCAAGCCGACGCGCTGATTGTCGAAGCCGATATTTCCGGCAATGAAACGCCGTTCAGCAATCTGCCGGAATTCCCGCCACTCGCCGAGCGTCTGAGTGCCGAACAGTTAAGCGAACTGGAAAAACGGGTCAGCGAGCAAGGAATGTCGCTGGTCCGCTTTGATAACCAGCCGTTATGGCAGATAGCGATGGTGCTGCAAGCCACCCAGGCGCAGCGGCTGGGATTACGTCCGGACTACGGCATTGATTATCAGTTGCTGCAGGCTGCGCGCGCGGCGTCGCTGCCGGTTCAAGAACTGGAGGGCGCAGACAGCCAGGTCAGCCTTTTGTGCCAGTTGCCCGACGGCGGCATGGCGCTGCTCGACGATACGCTGACGCACTGGCACACCAACGCGCGACTGTTACAGGTGATGATCGGCTGGTGGCTCGAGCAGCCACCGACGAACGGCAGGACTTCGTTGCCCAATACCTTTAGTCAGTCGCTGTATGATGTGCTGATGGTGAAGCGAAATGAAGCCTGGCGCGACGCGCTGCTGGCGCTGCCGCCGGGGCGCTATGTGGTCGCCGTGGGAGCGCTTCATCTGTATGGCGAAGGCAATCTGCCGGAGATGCTGAAATAAAAAAAATGGCCAATATCTCTATTGGCCCGTCAAAGAGGAATTTCATCATTATTATTATCCCGAAGTAATCACTCCGGATCTTTCGATTGTCGCTCAAAGTTGCTGCAACTGCCAATACCTATTGCGCAAGATTATACTATTTTTTAGTCCGTTTTAGGGCGTATGCTGGCTGCATACCCTGTCTGTAGTAAGAAGGAACGTTATGACTCCCGCGGTTAAGTTACTCGAAAAGAACAAGATTCCGTTTAGCATTCATACCTACGATCACGATCCGAATGAAACGAACTTTGGTGACGAGGTGGTGCGAAAATTAGGACTGAACGCTGACCAGGTTTACAAAACTCTGCTGGTGGCGATGAACGGCGATATGAAACAGCTGGCGGTAGCGGTCACGCCGGTCGCCGGACAGCTGGATTTAAAAAAGGTCGCGAAGGCTTTAGGGGCGAAAAAAGTCGATATGGCCGATCCGATGGTGGCCCAGCGCGTCACCGGCTATCTGGTCGGCGGCATTAGCCCACTGGGGCAAAAAAAGCGTCTGCCCACGGTGATTGATGCGCCGTCGCAGGAATTTGCTTCGATTTATGTTTCAGGCGGCAAACGCGGGCTCGATATTGAGCTGGCGGCGGGTGATTTAGCGAAAATTCTTGGCGCGACGTTTGCGGATATTGCGCGACGGGATTAAACAGACGGTTCTCCCCTCACCTAAACCCTCTCCCCAAAGGGAGAGGGTATTGGACAACGCCCGAGCTTACTGCCAGCTCACTTCCCCTTTCGGTTCGTAAGCATTCACATCCAGCGGCGAGTTCTGCTCAATGTACTGCTTAAGCACCTCGGCATCGATAAACCCGGTATTCACATACCCTGGTTTGTTGTCGATTTTCGGGTAGCCATCACCGCCGGTAGCGTTAAAGCTCAGCGTCGCCAGACGATAGGTTTTCGCCGGGTCGACCGGTTCGCCTTTGATTTTCAGGTCCTGAAGCTGGCCGTTCTTCGCCACAAAGCTGACGTTGGCAAACTGCGGATAAGCGCCGGAATCGGGCTTCATCTGCGCCACGGCGGTCAGATACTCCACTACCTCTTTACCGCTCATATCGGCATACACCACCACGTTACCGAACGGCTGCACCTTCAGCACGCTCTTGTAGGTGATATTTCCCGCTTCAATGGAATCACGAATGCCGCCGCCGCTCATCACGCCAAAGTCGGCGCCGGTACGCGCCATCTGCGCTGCCAGAATCAGGTGACCCATATTGGTCTGCACGAAGCGAACCTTGCTGCGGTCGCCTTCCAGATGCCCGTTCACGCTGCCCACTTTCACTTCCAGCTGCGCCTTGCCTTTACTCTGGAACGGCGTCAGCAGCGAGAGCATCTGCGGGTTTTCCGGAATTTGCGGCGTGTAAAGTACGCGCTCACTCTGCCCGTTATCGTAGGTGACTTTCTTCTTCAGGTTCACCGGGATCAGCTGATAGTGCACCATTTTCAGCTCGCCGTTGCGGAACTCGAAATCGGCGCGGCCCACATATTTGCCCCACTCATGGGCCTGCACAATCCAGATACCGTTCTGTTTATCTGGCGCACACGGGGTGCCCGGCACGTAGTCGACCTGCTTTTTATTCTCCGAAGCCATGCACACCGGATCCTGTGAGTGACCACCCACAATCATCGCTAACGCGCCGGTCGGCAGGCTGCGCGCCATCTCGACGTCGCCCGGCGCGTTTGAACCGTGTTCGCCGTTATCGTAGTGGCCCATGTGGGTCGCGGCCAGAATCAGGTCAGGCTTCTCTTTCTGCTGGAGCTCCTGAATCACCAGCTTCGCTTCTTCCGCCGGTTTGCGGAATTCAATATCGGTGAAGTATTCCGGGTTGCCAATTTTGGCGGTGTCATCGGTGGTTAAACCGATAACGGCAATTTTCAGGTCCTGGCGTTTAAAGATCGCCCACGGTTTAAACAGGCGTTCACCGGTACTTTTCTGGTAAATATTGGCGGAGAGGAACGGGAATTTGGCCCATTTTTCCTGCTGACGCAACACGCTCAGCGGGTTATCAAACTCATGGTTGCCGACAGCCATCGCGTCGTAGCCCACCAGATTCATGCCACGGAAGTCTGGCTCGGCGTCCTGCAGGTCTGATTCCGGTACCCCGGTATTGATATCGCCGCCCGACAGCAGCAGCACGCTGCCGCCTTCAGCCGCGACTTCCTTACGAATGCCGTCGACCAGCGTTTTTTGCGCGGCCAGACCGTACTCGCCGTATTCACTGCGCCAGAAGTGCCCATGGTGATCGTTGGTATGCAGGATGGTGATTTTATAGGTTTTATCTTGCTGATAAGCCTGTGAAGGCAGGCTGACTAACGACAGTGCCGTCAGCATCGCCAGCGCCACGCCTCGTTTGACGAATTGCATGTTTCTCTCCCTGAGTGAATAACAACCGCAGAAATTACAACGCTATGAAATATTAGTCTAATTTGTTTTCAGAAATGAGACTTCCTTCAAACGTCTTAGACAGGTATCTTAGTCTGATAATTATTATTAAAGCGTTTATCTCCAACATCGCACTACCAAATATAAGTGGAATCTATGGCAATCACTGAAACCAGCCCTACACGGCCTGGCCCATCTGCGTCTTCGCAAAAGGGCCGTACCTCATTCGGTATCCTGGGAGCGATCAGTCTCTCCCACCTGCTCAACGACATGATTCAGTCGCTGATTCTGGCGATTTATCCGCTGCTGCAGTCCGAATTCTCTCTGACCTTCGTGCAGATTGGGATGATTACCCTCACCTTCCAGCTCACATCGTCCCTCTTCCAGCCGGTCATCGGCTACATCACCGATAAGCGTTCGATGCCGTGGTCGCTGCCGGTGGGCATGTGCTTTACCCTGAGCGGGCTGGTGCTGCTGGCGCTGGCGGGCAGCTTCGGTACGGTGCTATTGGCCGCCGCGCTGGTGGGTACTGGCTCATCGGTGTTCCATCCGGAATCATCCCGCGTGGCGCGAATGGCCTCCGGTGGCCGTCACGGCCTGGCGCAGTCAATCTTCCAGGTGGGCGGTAACTTCGGCAGTTCGCTGGGGCCGTTGCTGGCGGCGGTTATCATTGCGCCGTACGGGAAAGGCAACGTGGCCTGGTTTGTGCTGGCGGCGCTGTTGGCTATCGTTGTGCTGGCGCAGGTCAGCCGCTGGTACGCGGCACAGCACCGTATGGCGAAAGGCAAACCGAAAGCTGCGATTATCAATCCGCTGCCGAAAAACAAAGTGATTCTTGCCGTCTGCATCCTGCTGATGCTGATTTTCTCGAAATACTTCTATATGGCGAGCATTAGCAGCTACTACACCTTTTATCTGATGCAAAAATTCGGATTATCGGTACAAAATGCGCAGATTCACTTATTCGCCTTCCTGTTTGCGGTTGCCGCAGGGACCGTCATTGGCGGGCCGGTGGGTGACAAAATTGGCCGTAAATATGTGATTTGGGGCTCTATCCTCGGCGTTGCGCCGTTTACCCTCCTTTTACCCTACGCGACCCTTTGGTGGACCGGGATTTTAACGGTCATTATTGGATTTATCCTCGCCTCGGCGTTTTCTGCCATTCTGGTGTACGCGCAGGAGCTATTACCGGGGCGTATCGGGATGGTTTCCGGGCTATTCTTCGGTTTCGCTTTCGGCATGGGTGGCCTTGGCGCCGCCGTGTTGGGGCTGGTGGCCGACCATACCAGTATCGAGTTGGTTTATAAAATATGTGCTTTCCTACCACTTATTGGCATGTTGACCATATTCTTACCTGATAACCGCCAAAAACACTAAATTCCGGGCAGCCAAACCTTCATTTTGGCTGCCACCTTTCTCCCCGCTACCGCGCGTCGTCTCTGACTTCTCATATTCAACTTTCATTTTTGTGCCATTTACTCTTAAAAATTCAATTTTTTAGCTAAATTCAAGAATTATTCACAAACAAAATAGTGGAAATTGTCATAAACTATTACGAGGTTTTTTGGTTTTCAGGCTGTTGCGACACTCTGCGCCAAAAATGGGACCACGCATCACGACGAAAGGAGACGGAATGCATCACGCCACACCGCTAATCACCACCATTGTTGGTGGCCTTGTGCTCGCTTTTTTCCTTGGCATGATTGCCAATAAGTTAAGAATTTCTCCACTGGTAGGATATTTGTTAGCGGGCGTACTGGCCGGACCCTTTACTCCAGGATTTGTCGCTGATACCAAACTGGCACCAGAACTCGCGGAATTAGGCGTTATTTTGCTGATGTTCGGCGTCGGTCTCCATTTCTCACTGAAAGATTTGATGGCGGTAAAGTCCATCGCCATACCCGGCGCGATAGCGCAGATAGCGGTCGCCACCCTGCTCGGGATGCTGCTCTCCACCTTCTTAGGCTGGTCCATAATGACCGGCATCGTCTTTGGCCTGTGCCTGTCTACCGCCAGTACCGTGGTGCTGCTGCGCGCGTTAGAAGAACGACAGCTTATTGATAGTCAGCGGGGGCAGATCGCCATCGGCTGGCTGATCGTTGAAGATCTGGTGATGGTCCTGACGCTGGTGCTGCTGCCCGCCGTCGCCGGAATGATGGAAAAAGAAAATATCGGTTTCGCCTCGCTGGCTATCGATATGGCGATAACCATCGGTAAAGTGGTGGCGTTTATCGCCATTATGATGCTGGTTGGCCGCCGCCTGGTGCCGTGGATCCTCTCTCGCAGCGCCGCCACCGGCTCTCGCGAACTGTTCACGCTCTCGGTACTGGCGCTAGCGCTGGGCATCGCCTTCGGCGCGGTAGAACTGTTTGACGTCTCGTTCGCGCTGGGCGCGTTCTTCGCCGGGATGGTGCTGAACGAATCCGAACTGAGCCATCGTGCGGCGCACGATACCCTGCCGCTACGTGACGCGTTTGCGGTACTGTTCTTTGTCTCCGTCGGCATGCTGTTTGATCCGCTGATTCTGATTGAGCAGCCGCTGGCGGTACTGGGAACGCTGGCAATCATCATCTTCGGTAAATCGCTCGCCGCGTTTGGCCTGGTGCGTTTGTTCGGCCACTCCCAGCGTACCGCCCTGACCATCGCCACCAGCCTCGCGCAGATTGGCGAATTCGCCTTTATTCTCGCCGGTCTGGGCATGGCGCTGGATCTGCTGCCGCAAGCCGGGCAAAACCTGGTGCTGGCGGGGGCGATTCTCTCCATTATGCTCAATCCGGTGCTGTTCTCCGTGCTGGAGAAATACCTCGAGAAAACGGAAACGCTTGAGGAACAGACCCTGGAAGAGGCGCTGGAAGATGAAAAACAGATTCCGGTAGATATCTGTAACCACGCGCTGCTGGTTGGCTACGGTCGCGTCGGCAGCCTGCTCGGCGAGAAGCTGATGGCGCAAGGGATTCCGCTGGTGGTGATTGAAACCTCCCGTACCCGCGTGGACGAACTGCGCGAGCGCGGCATTCGCGCGGTACTGGGTAATGCCGCCAACGAAGAGATTATGACGCTGGCGCATCTCGACTGCGCCCGCTGGCTGCTGCTGACCATTCCAAACGGCTATGAGGCCGGAGAAATCGTCGCCAGCGCCCGCGAGAAGTATCCGCATCTTGAGATTATCGCCCGTGCGCATTACGACGATGAAGTCGCGTATATCAGCGAACGAGGTGCCAATGAGGTGGTCATGGGTGAGCGTGAGATAGCGAAAACCATGCTGGGGCTATTGAGCGATCCGCCGTTGAGTGAGGCTGTTAGCGGATAGCATCGTAAGCCGGATAAGGCAAAGCCGCCATCCGGCAATGTGCGTGCCTGATGGCGCTACGCTTATCAGGCCTACGCGTTTACGTAGGCCTGAATAACAATATTACCGCTCCCAGTACGCCTCTTCGAGGCTATCTTCTTTCTCCGGCAGGCCGCGCGTCAAACGCGGCGAATGCTGGTTCAGCACCTGATAACTCACGCGGTTAGCATACTTACACACCTGCGCCAGCGACGAGTAGGTCAGCCAGTTATGCTGGTGCTTACTGGAATTCGGCACGTTGCTGCGATGGTAAGCGTTAGCGGTAATGTCGTGCAGCAGCGCCGCCAGCGCGCCGTCACCTGCGCCGTTGGTATTCATGATCTTCTCAGGGCCACCCATAAACGGCGCAATGTGCGAGTAGATGCGCAGCGGATCCTGACAGTCTTTATAGCGCACCGCACGGCTGAATTCGTACTGGTTAAACTCGGCAATGGCCCCCGGCAGCAGCGGGTGCTGAGTTTTGCGCTTGGCTTCGTTTTCGGTGAAGCCCGCCATATACAGCCCGGTCGGCCCGGCGGTACACAGCACCAGGTCCACCCAATCCAGCGCTTTATCCGCCGCCTGTAACGGGTCGCTCAAGCCGGTCAACGCTTCCGCTTCTTCTTCGTTCATCGCCAGAATCGACACGTGCTCTTTAATAAAGCTCTGCCACCATTCCGGGCTATCGGCAATCACAAACTTGGTGCCCAGCGTCAGCACCACTGGCACATTGTGTTTCTTCGCGTAGGCGATGGCCTGCATCGTGGCGTCCGGCATCGGCTCGCCCGGCTTGCAGCGCACCAGGTAGGAGGTGAGCACCAGCGCAGAGGCGCCGGCAATCACCGATTCCGGCACGCTTTCCGGACGCAGTTTGTTCATGTGTCCTGGGCTGATAGCAAAAGTACGCTCTCCGCTTTCGCTGATCAGCGTAAAGCAGCGGCCAATCGGGCCATCGACACCCTGTAGATGGTTGAGGTCGGTACGGCTGGAGGTATTACACAGGTAACGATAGGCATAGCCGCCAATTTCAATATTGCTGCACATCACGCCCAGCAGCACCGAGCGGTCGTCCGCCAGTACCGAATAGTTGTGCATGGTATTACCGATGGTGCCACCGGCAAACTGATGGGTAATCAGGCTCTCGCGTACCAGTTCCTGGTATAGCGCTTCCGCGACATCATCTTCAATCACCAGCGAATGCCCGGCGCTCAGGCCGTAGCGCTGAATAAACGCATCGTCGACTTTGGCTTCAATATCCACCAGCGTCTGGTCGATACCGACAACCCAGGCGGTACTGGTTTCACTTTCAGGTTGAATCTGCTGGAGCAGCGGATCGCGAGCGTCCACCGGGAAGTAATGTTTAGATTTGCGTTTACCGGGAAATTTCATGGTGATTTCTGGATGACTAGGAACAAGCGGGGAATAGTAGCACACTCCCCCGCCTGCTTGCGATTAGCGATACGACGCCGTCAGATTCACCATCATTTCGATATGCGCGGCATCGTCATTGAGCGCCGGAATATACTCATATTTCTGCCCGCCCGCCTCGAGGAACAGTTCGCAGTTTTGTACCGCAATCTCTTCCAGCGTCTCAAGGCAGTCGGCAGAGAAACCTGGGCACATCACCTGAATATGTTTCACGCCCTTTTCCGCGAGCATCTTGAGCGTTTCGTCGGTATACGGCGTGAGCCACGGTTCGCGGCCAAAGCGCGACTGGAAGGTCATCATCACCTTATCAGGCGAAATACCCAACGCGGAGACCAGTTCACGCGTGGTGTCACGACAGCGCTGCGGGTAATCGTCGCCTTCATTAGCATAACGCTGAGGAATACCGTGGTAGGAAAGCAGCAGGAGATCGGGCTCGCCGTGACGCTCAAATGACGCCCGTGCGCTCGCCGCCAGCGCCTGAATATAGTGGCGATCGGTCGCGTAATCACGAATAAACGAGACGCCCGGAATCGCGCGTTTGGTTGCCAGAATGCGTGCCAGTTCATCCCACACCGCAGCCACGGTGGAACAGGAATACTGCGGATAGAGCGGCAACACGATGAGCTGGTCAACGCCCTGCGCCAGCAGTTCATCCACCGCGCTTTGCAGCGATGGCGTGCCATAGCTCATGCCCAGCACCACCGGCACATCCGGCAGACGTGCCGCCAGCGCCTGCTGCTGACGACGGCTGTAGACCAGCAGCGGTGAGCCCTCTTCCATCCATACCGATTCATATAGCTTCGCCACTCTCGGCGCGCGGATCGGCAGAATGACGCCGCGCAGCAACGGCCACCAAAGCAGGCGAGGCGTATCCACGACGCGCTTATCGCTTAAGAACTGCTTCAGATAGCGTTTAATGGCTTCAGACGTGGGAGCATCGGGAGTGCCGAGGTTAACCAGCAGGATACCAGGTTTCTTATGATGCATTACCGCCTCTTATCGATTCAAATTGTTGATAATTGTAGCGGAAAAGCGAGGAAGAAAAACTAATTGCTGTGAGAGGTAAAGCGAGAATTTTTGCCTGATGGCGCTGCGCTTATCCGGCCTACAGAACGGCATAGATCGGATAAGGCGTTTACGCCGCCATCCGGCATCGGATGGCGGCACAACATTAGCCGAGAATTTTTTCCAGCTCTGCGCGGACGTCAGCCACGGCCTGAGTGCCGTCAACTTTCGCGTATTTGGTGTTACCCGCCTGCGCTTCTTTGGAGTAGTAGCCGATCAGCGGAGCGGTCATCTGATGGTATTCCACCAGGCGCTTACGTACGGTTTCTTCCTGATCGTCTTTACGGGTGGTCAGCTCTTCGCCGGTCACGTCGTCTTTACCTTCAACCTTAGGCGGGTTGAATTTGATGTGGTAAACGCGGCCAGAAGCAGCGTGTACGCGACGACCCACGATACGGTCAACGATCAGTTCGTCAGGAACATCGAACTCCAGAACGTAGTCCACGTTGATGCCCGCTTCTTTCATGGCGTCAGCCTGCGGAATGGTGCGCGGGAAGCCGTCCAGCAGGAAACCGTTGCGGCAGTCTTCCTGAGCGATACGCTCTTTGACCAGCGCGATAACCAGTTCGTCAGTAACCAGTTTGCCGGCGTCCATGATGTCTTTAGCCTGTTTGCCCAGCTCGCTGCCGGATTTAACAGCGGCGCGCAGCATATCACCGGTGGAAATTTGCGGAATGCCATATTTCTCCATGATGAACTGTGCCTGAGTTCCTTTACCCGCGCCAGGTGCGCCAAGCAGAATGATACGCATTGCGAAAATCCCCTCAAAGGTTGTCAATATTTTTTAAAAAGCGCTAAAAGATACCACCAGAACGGCGATGGCTCAAGGAAGGCGGGACGGCTGAAACGGTTAATGGTCAGATATTTTGCGTACGGAGCAGTTTGATGCCCTCACCCCGCCCCTCTCCCACTGGGAGAGGGAGAATACCAGCGCCGGGCCAGTCCCCCTCCCTTTCAGGGAGAGGCTTAGGGTGAGGGTAAGGTTTATGACACCAGCAGCTGGTTCATGCGGCGGATAAACTGGTTAGGATCGTCCAGCGTACCGCGCTCGGCGAACAGCGCCTGGTCAAGCAACAGTTCAACCCACTCTTTAAACTGCCCTTCGTCCTGGGTATCCGCGGTGCGTTTCACCAGCACGTGGTCCGGGTTCAGTTCAAAGATGTACTTCACTTCCGGCGCGGCCTGGCCCGCAGCGGCAAACAGCTTCGCCATCTGGGTGCTCATTTCATCGGCGTCGGTGGTGACGATGGCCGGGGTGTCAGTCAGACGGTGAGTCAGACGCACCTCTTTCACACGGTCGCCCAGCAGGGTTTTCACGCGTTCAACGAACGGGGTCAGCGCTTTTTCTGCTTCTTTAGCGCTCTCGTCCACTTCATCCGCCAGCTTGTCGATGGACTCATCGGCTTTAGCAACGGACTGGAACGGCTTGCCGTCGAACTCGGTCAGGTAGTTCATCATCCACTCATCGATGCGGTCGGAAAGCAGCAGCACTTCGATGCCTTTCTTACGCAGCAGTTCCAGGTGCGGGCTGCTCTTCGCCGCGGCATAGCTGTCAGCGGTGATGTAGTAGATCTTCTCCTGCCCTTCTTTCATGCGCGACACGTAGTCGGCCAGCGACACGTTCTGCTCGGAAGTGTCGGTATGGGTAGATGCAAAGCGCAGCAGTTTGGCGATCGCTTCCTGGTTAGCATGGTCTTCCGCCGGACCTTCTTTCAGCACCAGACCAAACTGTTTCCAGAAGGTCAGATACTTCTCGGCGTCGTCTTTCGCCAGCTTATCCAGCATCTGCAGTACGCGCTTGGTCAGGGCGTTACGCAGGTTACGGGTGACGTTGCTATCCTGCAAAATTTCACGGGAGACGTTCAGCGGCAGATCGTTGGAGTCTATCAGCCCGCGCACGAAGCGCAGGTAGTTCGGCATAAACTGCTCGGCGTCGTCCATGATAAAGACGCGCTGCACGTACAGCTTCAGACCGTGTTTATGATCGCGGTTCCACATATCCCACGGCGCCTGCGACGGAATGTACAGCAGGCTGGTGTACTCCTGCTTACCTTCTACACGGTTGTGGCTCCAGGTCAGCGGGTCGGTAAAGTCGTGGGCGATGTGCTTGTAGAACGCTTTGTATTCGTCGTCGTTCAGCTCAGCTTTATTACGCGTCCACAGCGCCTGCGCTTTGTTGATTTTCTCCCAGGAAACCACGGTTTCGCCGTCTTTCTCTTCGGATTTCTCAATTTCTACCGGCAGCGCGATATGGTCGGAGTATTTGCTGATGATCGAACGTACGCGCCAGTCGTCGAGGAACTCGTCCTCGCCTTCACGCAGGTGCAGGGTAATTTCAGTACCGCGATCGTCTTTGGTGATGTCGGCCACGGTGTATTCGCCCGCGCCTTCGGATTCCCAGAACACGCCGTTCTCTGCGCTATCGCCCGCCGCACGGGTGCGCACGGTAACTTTATCCGCCACAATAAACGCGGAATAGAAACCGACGCCGAACTGACCGATCAGCTGGCTGTCTTTCGCCTGGTCTGAGCCCATGGATTCGAGGAAAGCCTTAGTGCCGGACTTAGCGATGGTGCCAAGGTGATCGATCACCTCGTCACGATTCATACCAATACCGTTGTCGGCAATGGTCAACGTACGCTTATCTTTATCGAAGGAGACGCGTACGCGCAGCTCGCCATCGCCCTCATACAGATCCGGGTTGGACAGCGCGCGGAAGCGCAGCTTGTCGGCAGCATCTGAAGCGTTAGAGATAAGCTCACGCAGGAAGATTTCTTTATTGGAATACAGAGAATGGATCATCAGGTGCAGAAGCTGTTTTACTTCTGACTGAAAGCCACGTGTTTCTTGTCCTTTCATTGCAAAATACCTCAATGGTGATTACAAGGTAAAAAAAGCGATGAGAGGAAAATGGGGATGGGTGGAGAGGATTTCAAGCGAGAGCAGAAAATCCTGCTCTCGTTTGATTAAAAACGAATCTTATGACGACCGGCCAGCGAGTGCGACAGCGTGGTGCCATCGACCATCTCCAGCTCGCCGCCTACCGGAACGCCGTGGGCGATACGGCTGGCTTCAACGCCATATTGCGCGCACAGCTCAGCGATATAGTTGGCCGTGGCTTCCCCTTCCACCGTCGGGTTGGTGGCGAGGATAATCTCCGTGAGCTGCTCCGTTTCCAGACGCTGCTCAAGGCGGTCGAGGCCAATATCATCCGGGCCGATGCCGTCGAGCGGCGACAGATGCCCCATCAGCACGAAGTAGCGGCCGGAGAACTGCCCGGTCTGCTCAATGGCGTAGATGTCCGCCGGACTCTCCACCACGCAGATCTGGCCGTTTTCCTGGCGACGCGGGTTCGCACAAATGTTGCACACCTCCTGCTCGGTGAAGGTACGGCAATCGGCGCAGTGGCCGATTTCCGACATCGCGCGGGTTAACGCTTGCGCCAGACGCATCCCGCCGCTGCGGTCACGCTGCAGCAGGGTAAACGCCATGCGCTGCGCCGACTTCGGGCCAACGCCCGGCAGGCAGCGCAGTGCTTCCATCAGCTGAGTTAACAGCGGACTGGTTTGCATCAGAACGGCATCTTGAAGCCTGGCGGCAGCTGCATACCGGAGGATACAGAGGCCATTTTCTCTTTCTGGGTTTCATCAATACGGCGCGCCGCATCGTTGAACGCCGCAGCGACCAGGTCTTCCAGCATCTCTTTGTCGTCTTCCAGCAGGCTTGGGTCGATTTCAACGCGACGGCAGTTGTGCGCGCCGTTGATGGTCACTTTGACCAGACCTGCGCCAGATTCGCCGGTGACTTCCAGCTGGGCGATTTCTTCCTGCATTTTCTGCATTTTGTCTTGCATCTGCTGGGCCTGTTTCATCAGGTTACCCAGACCGCCTTTACCAAACATAGGCTTCTCTCTCAGTAGGTCACGTTAAAGAATAACGACCGTAAGCAGCGCTTGCGGTCAAATGGGGCGAATACTCTCTTCATCCAGGTCCGCATCGAAGAATCGGCGCAGGGTCTGAATGTTATTATCCGCGATGATCGACTCACGCGCCTGCGCGAGTTTCTCTTCATAAATGGCCTGTCGCCACTCCAGCGGTGTACGCACCGCCGGATTATCATCTTCCACGATGGTCAATTCAACAGGCGCGCCGTATAAACTGCTCATCGCCTCGGCCAGCTTCTGCTTCGCGCCGGGCGAATTCAGGTGCCGCTGCGTCGGGCGCAGATGCAGGCACACCGCATTGCCGTCCTGCTCTTTCCACGCGTTGAGCGCCACCTGCTCGACCAGCTTCGGCAGCGCCATCTGGCTGACCTCCGCCGCCCACGGGTCGCGCTCTAATGATTCCGCCGCCAGCTTCGCCGACAGTTCCGGCGTTTTTTCATGCTCCAGCGCTTTCTTCAACGCTTTTGGCGTGGCGACTTCTTCTTTTTTGACTTCTTCAACCGGCGTGGTCGCTTTCCAGCGATAAGCCTCTTTTTTCGCCGCCGGTTGGGTCAACGCGGACGGCGCCGGACGCGCCTGAACGCGTTCGGACACCGAAGCCAGTCTTTCCAGCGCAGCGTTATTCACCGGCCGCGCGCGGGAAGCGGCTGCCGGTTCACTCT
>NZ_CBDKZX010000057.1:0-25912 GCF_965301105.1 Kluyvera sp. | reverse complement strand
CGATGGGGCTTGAGACCTTCGGCGACCTGAAACACAAGATGAACAACGTGCTGGGAGTGATGATTCCGCAGGGGGTTAACGGCGACCAGGTGCGCAAATTGATGCTCGAGGATTTCGGGATTGAAATCGGCACTTCATTCGGCCCGCTGCACGGCAAAGTGTGGCGCATCGGCACCATGGGCTACAACGCCCGTAAAGACTGCGTGATGACCACGCTGAGCGCGCTGGAGTCGGTGCTGAACTATCTCAAATTCCCGACCACCCAGGGCGCGGCGATGCAGGCCGCGTGGG
This sequence comes from Kluyvera sp., assembly GCF_965301105.1. Taxonomy (NCBI): domain Bacteria; kingdom Pseudomonadati; phylum Pseudomonadota; class Gammaproteobacteria; order Enterobacterales; family Enterobacteriaceae; genus Kluyvera; species Kluyvera sp. Next base: position 25,621 of record NZ_CBDKZX010000057.1, on the reverse strand, counting down.
ATCGCTACCGCAGTGAGAGCGCGCAATGAGTCAATGGATACGCCAGCAGGCGGAGAGGCAGCAGGCTGCGGCGCGGGCGATGGCGCGCGCCGATGAACTGGCCGCCATCAGCGAAACGCCGGACGCGCTGACCCGGGTCTATCTTTCACCGCAACATTTACAGGCAAATCAGCAGGTAGCGCAGTGGATGACGCAGGCGGGGATGCGCGTCTGGCAGGATGGGGTCGGCAATATTTGCGGGCGTTATGAAGGCGAGCAGGAGGGCGCTCCGGCTATATTACTGGGATCGCACCTTGATACCGTGCGTAACGCCGGACGCTACGACGGTATGCTGGGCGTACTGGCGGCTATTGAAGTAGTGCATGCCCTGCATCAACAGGGGCGGCGGCTAGCGAAAGCGATTGAGATTGTTGGCTTTGGCGACGAAGAGGGGACGCGTTTTGCCATTACGCTGCTCGGCAGCCGTGGGCTCACCGGTACCTGGCCCGATAACTGGCTGGCGCAGAGCGATGCCGACGGCATCAGCGTGGCGCAGGCGATGATCGACGCCGGGCTCGATCCCGCCCAGATCCACCTTGCCGCGCGCCGAACGCAGGAGATTGCCGCCTATCTGGAGCTGCATATCGAGCAGGGGCCCTGTCTCGAACAGGCCGGGCTGGCGCTGGGGGTGGTAGAAGCAATCAACGGTGCGCGCCGTTTGAACTGCCGCTTTGTGGGAGAGGCGGGGCACGCAGGCACGGTGCCGATGAGCCATCGTAAAGACGCGCTCGCCGCCGCCGCCGAGTGGATGATACAGGTTGAAACGATGACCCGTGAACAGGGCGGGAATCTTGTGGCGACGGTAGGGACGCTGCGCTGTGCTCCCGGCGCGGTGAACGTGATTCCCGGAGAGGTGACGCTCACGCTGGATATTCGTGGGCCGAGCGATGAGCCGCTTGAGGCGTTACTGAACGCGCTGCTGGCCCAGGCACAGGTGATTGCTGAACGTCGTCATTTACAGTTCAGCGCTGAGACGTTTTACCGCATTGCCGCCACCGCCTGCGACCTGGGATTACAGCAGATATTGCGCGATGCAGTAAGCGAGGTGCAGGGAGGTTCGCTGACGCTCCCGAGCGGCGCGGGGCATGATGCTATCGCCATCGCCGAACGCTGGCCGGTGGGCATGCTGTTTGTCCGCTGTAAAGGCGGGATTAGCCATCATCCGGCGGAGTCAGTCAACGTTGAGGATGTGGCGCTGGCGATCGACGCTTTTTCTCGCGCGGTCGTGGCGCTGGATAAAAACGCGTAAAAAGGGCTGTGTCCTGAAAGACAAAATCCACGCCGGGGCGTGGATTTTGTGTTGTGAAGCTCCGCTACCACTTCATCTCGCCGGTATTGACCTTCGCGCTCAGCTCCAGTGAACTTTCATCGGCAAGGTTCGGGTAAGCCGCCTTCATGGCGCCGATAACCGCAGCCGATCCTTTTTGCTTTTTCAGCGTCTGCTCAAACGTTTGCAGGTAGTTATGGGTGAAAGTTATAGCCGCATCTTTTTCCGGGCGCGGGCCCAGATAGTGCCCCGGAATGACCTGCTGAGGTTTGAGTGCCTGCATTTCGTTGAGTACCGTCATCCAGCCCTGACGAATCGTCGGGGTCTGCGTATCCGCCGTCCAGACATGGATGCCGGAAGCAATCCCGGTCCCACCAAGAATCGCTTTGTTGGCCGGGATCCAGACGTAGGCGGCATAGTCTCCCGTGTGTTTCAGTTCCAGCGGCTCGCCGTCTACCGTAAAGCGGGTGGCGCGGGTCGCTTGCGGCACAATAATTTTGGTTGGCGCGCCGTCTTTCATTTGCGGGCCCCAGAAGGACAGCTTGGCGTCTTTGGTCGCCTTAATATGATCCACGATGGAGGGAGAGGCCACCACCTCGGCCTGAGGGAAAGCGGTCGCCAACGGTTCCAGACCGAAATAGAAATCCGGATCGCCCGAGGTGATAACGATCGTTTTCAGCGTTTTGCCGCTCTCTTTGATCATCTGTACCAGCTTTTCCCCATCTTTCACGCTGAACTGGGCGTCAAACAACACCGCTTCTTTCGGGCCCGAAACCAGCGTGGAGGAGACCGGGAAAATGCCTTTTTCCTGCGGGTTATAGACGTCAAGATGCAGCGGGGCGGCAAAAACGGGCGCCGCGGCCAGGGTGAGGATCAGCGAAAGTGATTTCATATAAAGGGTATTCCTGAAGCGTTGAGTGATGCCACTATTTTACAGATTTGCGCTTTTGCCATAATTCCTGAAACAATACATGCTGAGTTTCATAAAACGATCAAATGGGGATGTGATGGACAGGATCATGGCGGCAATTACCTACAACCGCATTTGTGAACTCGGGAGTCTGAGTGCGGCAGCCCGTTCGCTGGGGATCTCTCGTCCCATGGTGAGCCGTTATCTCGATGAGATGGAGAAATGGGCCGGTTCGCGACTGATACACCGCTCAACCCGTCGGCTCACCATTACCCCGGCGGGTGAAAAAACGCTGGAGAAAACGCGGCAACTTGCCCTGTTATCACAGGGAATTGAAGGGGGGACCACCCGCCTTGCCCCGTCAGGAACGCTACGCGTTGCCTGCGCGCATTTTACCGCGACGCATTTGCTGGCGCCGATTGTCCCCACGTTTCTCGCCCGCTATCCGGCGTTACGTATTGAGGTGGAGATTAATAATCAGCCGGTAAGTCTGGTCGGTGAGCGCATCGATCTGGCGATTCGCATCACCAACGAGCCTGAACCGGGGGCTATTGCGCGCTATCTGGGGACGTGCCGCTCAGCGCTGTGCGCCTCGCCAGGCTATCTTGAACGGGCGGGAACGCCGGCCTCGCCAGAGGAGTTGCCACAGTATAATTGTTTACACTACAGCCGTTTCTCCGGCCAATCCTGGTCCTTCCGCGACAGTGAAAACAGGGGAACATCGGTGGCCGTGCGCGGTAATTTCAGCGCCGGGATCTCCTCACTGCTGTGTGATATGGCGGCGGCGGATGTGGGGTTGGTGATGGTGCCTGAAATTGAAGCGCGCGCGGGGCTGGAGAGCGGCCAGTTGGTTCGTGTATTGCCACAGTGGGAACCGCAGCCGCTGGGGATTTATGGACTTTATCAGTCGCGCGATCATCAGCATGCGGCGCTTAGTTTGTTGTTGGAAGCGATTAAGCGGCATCTTGCGAGGTGAAGATTAAATATCCTAAAGGATAATCAACTACCCATAGTGATGCATTTCGCGCGGTGGGTGGTTTTTCCTGATATTAAAGGTGGCTATTCAATTAACGGCGTTAAATGAAATTGGTTGAGACGTTGTAGGACATGGGATGTATTTAGCTGATGTTAATGGCACCCGTAGTGAATGAAAAAAATCCACGCGATTGCGTGGATTTTTTTCATTGCACATTACGCCACTTGCTGGCTCTTGGGGACTGCTGTCCCCATTTAGTGGCTATTCTACGAAGACGATTCTACGTGATTTTTAATGCGAGGCATAAAGTCAATGAGCGCTTGCTTTTGCTCTTGGGAGAAATCATCCCTATCTCCTAGATCCTTCAAGGTGATGCCATCAATTTTTTCCGCCAGTAAAGTTGTGTAGGAGTCTACGTGAGGTTTGAGGGCAGGGGTAGGGTCAAGATGTTTAAGACCGCTCATATTGGTTACCACTCGACGAATTTGATCCGGTTCAACGGATTCTGTATTGACGATATCATTACAGAGCTTCAGCAGATTGCCTTTAAGATGATCGATGTTCTCACTACTTTTTAAAGAAGCCTCCATGCACATAATCTGCATCTTATTAACGGCTTCTACCGTGGCTTGATCTGTCTCCCCTGTCACGGAGGATGAATGTGTTTCCACAATGACCTTATTGTGAACAATGCCAGATGGTATAATGGTTTTTAGCCGGCTATCCAGATATTTTCTGGTATAAGCTGCCCGCTCTTTCAAATCATAGAGTTTACATGCCTTCGAAATGCTATCATTGAAAAAGCTATAATTGATTGAACTATTACGTGCCTTTTTCAGATCTTTGGCAATAATTGATTCGGCTCTTCGACAATATTTATCAGCTTTATTAAGTTCATTCTTGGTGGAATAAAATCTAGACATGTCAAGATTAGCGTTACTATTGCCGAAAAAAGCGCTAATGCGAGTAGTGATACCTGGCTTTTATCTCTCCTATATAAGATTATTTAATTAGTAATTATCATTCATCCCTACATAACTAACTTTAAAAAAACGGGTTTTTATGTAAATTGTTATGCTGGAAATGAGCGCAATTTGGTAGTCATGAACTTGTAAATATTTTAAATTATCAGGTGTTGAATTCCTTTTTACAAGTGCTGCTAAGAAATGAAATTGATAGTCATAATCTCTGCGCTGGTAACATGTGGTGCGAGAAAAATAGAATAGAACCAATCTGGTGGTAAGGAGAACCATGGCTGAACACGTTTGTGTTCAGCCTTTTTATCAGTAAAAGCCAGGATTGCCAGACACAAAAGGAGGTCATAAATGTTCGATAATGAATGGAGAAACAAATTTTTCGCTGAATATTATTTTGGCGACTACTGTCTTAAATTCAACGAGGTTTTGTTGAAAAATGGTCGAGTAATACCTATTCCACCAAAAGAGCTGCACATATTGAGTCTTCTTGCTGCCAATGCAGGGCGCCTTCTGAGCAAAGAATTTCTCATCAAGACGGTATGGAATGGCGGTATTGTGAGTGATGAGTCATTAACCCGATGCATCTATTCCTTAAGGAAGATCTTAGAAAAAAATGGTGATTCTGGCTATATAGAAACGATATATGGAAAAGGTTATGCATTCGCATCAGAGATATCACTGACCCCTTGTGTTAAACATAATACGCAAGAGATGCTGGCGGTTTTTCCCTGTGGGAAATTTTCCGATCTGGCATTTGTCGATGTCTATGAGATGTTTTCTGAGAGCCTGCCTGTGGATGTCAATATTTACCCCTATGCTTTATTAAGCAAATGTAAAAATCCTGAAGATTTTCAGATGTTTATCAAGCATCATAATCCAAAATATGTTGTCTATTATACGCTTACCGATGTTGATCATAATGAACGGATCATTAATTTTAGCGTCGAAAACAGAATGGCAGATGAGGCGGTGGCCTGGCTGACGGTTGATGTCACGCAGCTAAAAGAACGCAACTATACTTATTTCAAGCATCGTATTCAGCGCTATTTTAAACCTAAATTCTCCAATGATGATGGGCAACAGGTCTTTGAACAGACCAGTTTTACAGAAAAAAATCATTTGCATCACTCTTTGGTTAATTATCTGATTGATGATTACAGCCACTCCAGCCTCACCACGACCGTCAATGTATTGCTAAAAAATGCAAACTGCATGAATCATCACGTTGATGGAGTTATAAAGCTTGCAGAGTGCTATCTGGGATTCATTTTGTCCGGGGATAGCAATGTCTATAAACTGATTTATAAAATTAAAAAGATCATCGATAGTCTGCTTCTGGTTGAACCATTAAACGCCAGGGTGCTGGCGCTGATGGGAGTGGTGAAAAGTATCGATAAAGAGGATGAGCATTCACATCATTGTTTCTCCCAGGCCAATTATTTAGCGCCGAATGATGATTTTGTGATTTATTATTATGCTTTGCATTTTTTTTTCAAAGGCCAATATGGGCTTTTTCTTGATGAAGTACAAAGACTTAGCCATTCATCTGCTTTTAATGGTCGCGTTCAGTTTCTGAAACATAAGATTCACGCTCAACAGCTCGGAGGAGACGGCGATTCGGGAAAAAAACTGTGTCAGATTTCGGCTGATAGTATGGCTATCGATGATGTTTCTGATGAAACCTATCATGTTTATGCTAAAGATAAACGTAATACTCTGCGGGGCAGGCATAAACAGTTGCTCAATGCCCGATTGAATGAACTTAAAGAAATATCTTATCACCCCCTCAGAATACGTAATAGTATCGACTGGATGTAAAGAGAGAGTTAGCAAAGAGATGAAGTTGATATTGGCAATTGTTCTTACTATGCCGTTCATTCGTCATGTTCATGCTGATTGCTGGGAGTTTACCGCTAAACGATTCAATATTGAAGTCCGGCTCCTGCAGGCCATTGCACAAGTAGAGTCAAGAATGGAACCGGCATCAATAGGCAAAAACAGAAATGGCACTCGTGATTATGGACTCATGCAAATCAATAGTATTCACCTTGACAGACTAAGAAAAAAAGGGATCAGTGAGTCAATGCTAGTGAGCGACCCCTGCATTTCATTATTGGTTGGCGCATCCATTCTGAAAGATATGGTCAATATCTATGGTTACGGTTGGGAAGCCGTCGGTGCCTATAATGCTGGGGCTGCCAAAGGGCGCTACAACCTGCGAATGAAGTATGCTCGGCAGGTATGGCAGATCTATCAACGACCCGTTGGCGAACGTCTTGATATTCCATTAGAAGAATTCCATCGTCGAATATCTTTATGACTTAATTCCGATTTAAATATAATGGAGTTGTGCGCGTTTAATGGTTTTTTTCATCATAATTTCGTCATGATTGTGGTGCGTTGAAACACTATAGTGATTATATCTTTCTTCGCAAAAGAACTTATGATGAAAATTGCTATCCGTAACAACAAATTGGCTGCTGGGGACGAGATTACCTTCGCCGGGCATTCATTGCTTTATATCGCCACTGGAAGTGATGGTTGCAATCTTAATATATTATCTCGAGCGCAGGAGTCGGTTAAATTCATCGGCGGAAACCAGCAAGGAATGCTGGTATTGAAACCATGTACTTTGGCTATTGAATCCGGACAATTAAACTACAGCAGCGTTAAATTTCCGTTCCTGGTCAAACTACAGGTTTTCATTGATCGTGCTCGTAAGCATCAGAAGACCTACGATGAATTTAGCCCTTATGGATATTTGCCGGTTGAGCTAGGGCCCCGGCCTTCATTGAGAAAAGTGGAATACTGGTTCTTAAACCAGATATTTATGCAAACTGATGGAGTCAATCAGTTCTCAAGTGTATTACAGCATAACGAATGGTATAACCTGGTTGAGTTTCTCCTTGATGAGTCTTGCGGCAATAATACCCAACACTTGCGATTATTGTGTGAGCGTTATGGTTTATCTGCCTCTCATTTCAGACGGCTAGCCAGAGTGGCTTTAGGTAAAACAGCGAAAGTTGAATTGCGCGATTGGCGACTGGTGCGAGCGCTATTTGATATGTTGGAAGGTAACCATAACCTGACGACTATTGCGATGAATCATGGCTACTCATCGCTGTCTCATTTTTCCAATGAGGTTAAAGAGGCATTTGGCGTGTCGCCAAGAAATTTAAAAAAAGTTTTATACGTGAGCTGATTAATGATGATTTTTAACAAATACCTCAATGTTTGCATTCTTATCGCAGCTTCAATGACGACAATAATTCCGAATACGGGAATTGCAAATGCACTAGCCGCGCAAGGATATGTTGCACGAGATGAGGGGGTAAAAGGCATCTTTGACGCACTATCTTCGACTATGCACAAACCTATTGTTATCAGCAAAATTGCCGCCCGTAAGAAAATAAGCGGTGAGTTCGATATGACGCGTCCTGAACAGGTGGTTGATGCTGTGGCCAATCAACTTAGTCTTATCTGGTATAATGATAACCAGGCTATATATATTTATGACTCATCGGAAATTCGCAATGCGGTCATTGTTTTGAAAAATACCTCACTTAACGTGGTGGTCAATTTTTTGAAATCCTCCGGGCTCTATGATACTCGCTATCCAATTCGCGCAGATAATCGTAGTCAGACATTTTATGTGTCAGGTCCACCTATTTATATCGACCTGATTGGCAATGCTGCGAAATTCCTCGATCGCAAAAGCGATGGTTTTGATGGCCGAGAAAACTTAGCGGTTATCCCATTGTTCAATACTTTTGTTGACGATCGTGAATATACCTACCGTAGCGAGAAAATCACCATTCCCGGCATGGCCAGCGTAGTGAACCGCGTCATGTCCAGCGGTAAAGCGCCGGGGGGGGTGGTGCAAATGAGTCCACGTAAAGAGGATGAAGCGCTTTTGCTCAATTCATTTCCCGGCGATACCAATGAATCCGAAGCACGCGAGGTCAGAAGCCTCGACACCGAAACAAAGGTGCAGCCGACTGGCAATGGGATGAGTATTATCGCCGACCCTGGAACCAATAGTCTTTTAGTTCGCGGAAGCGCTGAGCAGGTTTCTTATATCCGCAATCTGGTTAATTCCTTAGATATCCCTAAGCGACACGTCGAACTTTCAGTATGGATAGTCGACCTGCAAAAAGATGCCTTTAATAATTTGGGGGTTGAGTGGTCAGGGAGCATTAATGTTGGCAACAGTTTTGGACTATCGCTGAACGGAGGAAGCAGCACTATAGATGGCGCGAGTTTTATGGCCGCGGCCTTAGCTCTGAGCGAGAAAAATAAAGCCAATATTGTTTCCAGACCGATGATTCTGACCCAGGAAAATATTCCGGCGATCTTTGATAACAGCAGGACGTTCTATTCAAAACTCGTCGGTGAACGTACGGCTCAGTTGGAAAATGTGACCTACGGAACGCTAGTGAGCGTATTGCCGCGTTTTACGGAAAACGGAGAGATAGAAATGATGCTCAACGTTGAGGATGGTAATCAATTCGATAACACTCGCACCGGCACCGATGATCTACCTGAAGTAGGTAGAACGAAGATCAGTACCGTGGCAAGAGTCCCGAAAGGGAAAAGTCTGCTTATCGGCGGTTATACCCGCGATGAAGAATCAAAGGTAGAAGGAAAGATTCCATTACTTGGCGATATTCCATGGTTAGGGCAGTTATTTAGCTATACGCGTGACCGTGGCTCCAATATGGTGCGTGTGTTTCTGATACAGCCACGTGAAATCGATGGTCCATTAGCCCTCGATGCCCACAGCCAGATTGCCGAGATGAAGAAGAACTTCTCACGCGATGATTTGCAGAACTGGATGACCAATTATCTGGATAGCCAAAAATGGCGATAGGAATCAATAATAATAGCCCGTCGATGCAAATATATATGCAGCGCAGGGACAAGCTGTCGACTGAAAAGCAGACGCTTTCAGATCAGAATGAAATTAAAAATGCGTTAGCCGGAGACGATGCGGCGATAGTTGAAGACGAATCTCCCGCGGCATTATTGCAGCGCTTTGCGAGCGCTACGGATGAAATGTCTGCAGCAATGTCACAATTTCGTAGCCGTCGCGATTACGATAAAAAAATGGGGGCATCGGCAGAAACCAGCTTTGACCAGGTACTTGATGAGGATGTTTTCCCAAAAGCAGACCAGCTTGTGAAAATAATGAAAGGTCAGCAAGGCGCTAATATTGAAAATATGCTGCGCCATGCACGCTCACTTTTCCCTGATGAAAGTGATTTGGTGTTGGTTTTACGTGAAACGCTTCGCCGTCGAGAGCTTGATGAAGTCGTCCGTAAACGTCTGAAGAAATTATTAAGCCAGGTTGAAAAGGAAGCCGATCCTAAGCGGCTGAAAGCGGGTATTAATGTAGCATTGAAAGCGCGCCTGTTTGGCAAGACGCTGAGTATGAGCCCGGCAATAATGCGTGAAAGCTATCGCAGCTTTCTGGAGAGTGAAGATCACGAAATTGAGGTTTATCAGGATTGGGTCACGACATATGGCATCGAACGTCGCAGCATTGTCGTTAACTTTATGGAGGATGCGATTCTCTCTGATATTGACTCTGCCGACCCCAGTTGCAGCCACGTTGAGTTCAGTTATTTACTCGGGCGTGTTGGGCAAATAAAAATGATCCGCTCCTGTGATGCTCTGTTTATTAAGAACGTGCTCAGCGATCAGGCAGTGCGAGAAGTCAATCATGATGAAGGATCCTGGTTGTTTTTTATGTTTGGCATATTGCGTGGTCCACAGGATATTAATGAGCTCCTGACTTTAACGGTTGGGGATTATCTGCGTTTTGTTAAACGCGCAGAGCAAGCTCAGTTTTTACAATCAGTATATACCAACTGTAAAAAATTGCCCTGTGAGGCATTTATTTCGCTTGAAGAAAGAAACAATTTGCTGATGTATTTTGAAACACTCATTAATAAAGCACTGCACAATGAGAATATTGAACGGCGTAATGCCGCTGATGCACCAATTTCTAAAGAGCATGAATAATAATGAATAAGTTTTTACATCAGATACGACATCATCCAGAGCTATTTATCCTGGTTCTGATCGTTGTCATCATCTCCATGCTGGTGATTCCGCTGCCGACTTTTCTTGTCGATTTTTTAATTGGCTTGAATATGGTGCTGTCGATCCTTGTCTTTCTGGCATCATTTTATGTTGATCGCATTCTAAATTTCTCAACATTTCCTTCGGTGCTGTTAATTACGACATTATTTCGCCTGGCTTTATCGGTCAGCACCAGCCGTTTGATACTAAATGATGCAGATGCGGGTGATATTATCGCCACCTTTGGCGAGTTCGTTATCGGCGATAACTTAGTCGTTGGTTTTGTTATCTTCGCGATCGTCACCATTGTGCAGTTTATGGTGATTACAAAAGGTGCTGAGCGCGTCGCGGAAGTGGCGGCCCGTTTCTCGCTTGATGGTATGCCTGGTAAGCAAATGAGTATTGATGCTGATTTGCGCGCGGGCTCAATTGATGCTGATGCCGCAAAAGAGCGACGCAGTGTCGTGGAGCGAGAAAGCCAGCTCTATGGCTCCTTTGACGGTGCGATGAAGTTTATTAAAGGCGATGCTATCGCGGGTATTATCGTCATCTTTATTAACTTTATTGGCGGCATCAGCGTTGGCGTTTCTCAGCACGGCATGGATATGTCCACTGCGCTGTCGACCTACACCATGCTGACCATCGGCGATGGTTTGGTTGCCCAGATTCCGGCGCTACTTATCGCGATTGGCGCGGGCTTTATTGTTACGCGCGTGAATGGCGAAGCCGATAATATGGGCCGAACTATCGTCGGCCAGCTATTTAAAAATTCAACGGTGCTGCTGATTGGCGCGATTATCGCACTGGGTATAGGGAGTCTGCCGGGCTTTCCGCTTGCTGTATTCGTCATTCTGGCTCTCTCGCTGACCGCCATGTTTTATTATCAGTACCTACAAGAGCGAAAGAGCAGCGGCGCCACGGCTGACACAGGCCCAGTCAGCAGCTTTGATCCCGATGCTCAGCCCGATGAATCAGGCAGCTCACTGGGCATGCTCACCGATCTCGATAGTATCGCTTCGGAAACCGTGCCGCTGATTATTTTGCTTAATGATAAAGATCTCGAATTATTCGAAAAGGATAAGCTCGCACAGCGTTATCGCAGTCAGTTCTTTATTGACTATGGCATTAATTTGCCGGAATTCACCCTAAAATCGTCGGTGAATATTGAACCCGATACCGTCACGCTACTGATTAATGAAATTAAGGCAGAACAATTTCAGACAAAATTTAACCATTATCATGTGGTGAATAGCTCCCCAGAGATTGAGAAAATGGGGATCCCTTATGTTCTGATTGATAATCTGGTATGGGTCGATGAGCGTCAACGTAAGACGTTAACCCAATTAGGTTACCAGCTGAGAAATAGCATTGATGAGGTTTACCATACCCTTGCGGCTATTCTGATTCGCCACATTAATGAATATTTTGGCGTTCAGGAAACGAAAAATATGCTTGATAAACTTGAGGAGAAATATCCTGACCTGATGAAAGAAGTTATGCGTCATGCCACCGTACAGAGGATCTCAGAAGTTCTGCAAAGGCTTCTTGGGGAAAAAATATCGGTGCGTAATATGAAGCTAATTATGGAAGCTATTGCTCTGTGGGCACCCAGAGAAAAGGATGTCATCTCGCTGGTTGAGCATATTCGTGGCGCAATGTCACGCTATATTTGTCATAAATTTTCTCATTCTAATAGCCTGCAGGTAATCATGCTATCGGGTGAGTTTGAGGAGCGAATCAGGGCAGGGATTCGCAATACTTCGGCGGGGACTTTTTTAAACCTTGAGCCCGCCGTTTCGGATGAACTAATGGATAAATTCGCTCTGGCTATGGATGGCGTAACTATTTCTTGCCGTGATTTGGTGGTGCTGACTTCAGTTGATATTCGTCGTTTCTTAAAGCGGTTTATTGAAACGCGTTTTAAAGATCTGGAAGTTATGTCATTCGGCGAAATTAGTGACAGCGTATCTATAAATGTCATAAAGACGATTTAACAGGAGTTATAACAGTAATGAATATTGATATTGTTGCTTTAGTTCGCTTGGCACTCGTTGAAAGCGGCTGTGATGAATCGCTGCTGGGGGATTTTGACGCCCACTCAACGATTTCCCTCGATTTTGAAAACTCGCCAAGCCTGTTGATTAGCATGGTAGATGACAATGTCTGGATCTGGTCAAAAATATGTGAGGCCCATGAAACTATTCTGCGTAACAACGCCAGTGCAATTCTGGAAAAGATCATGGGTGGCTGCCAGTTTTCAATCACCGAACAACTGCAGTTAACGGAAAATGAGGGCTACCTTGAGCTTCGCGGAATGGTACATCCTGGCTACCTGGAGAGCAGCCAGCGCTTTGCCGATGCGCTGGACGAATTCTTTAGCCACCAGGAAGATTTTCTGAGGCTTATTCGCTAATGACTATTGGAATGCTATTACGGCAGCAGGCACATCCTCTGCGTTTGTCCGGCCCGTTGATCGAAGCACTTTTACCTGGGGTAAAAGTGGGAGAGCTTTGTGAAATTCGCCGCAGCTGGGACGAACCGGAAGTTGTGGCCAGAGCGCAGGTACTAGGATTCCACGCCGATCGAACGATTCTCAGCCTGATTGGCACCGCCCAGGGCTTGTCACGGGATGCTGTGATTAGCCCTACCGGTGCGGGACTCTCGGTCACCGTGAGTCATGAGTTGCTGGGTTGTGTGCTCGATCCGGCTGGGAATATCGTCGAGCGATTTGGCGAGCAGTGCGAAAGCTATGCCAGGCAAGTTCGCCCGGTAGATGCCGCTCCGCCTTCCTATCAGGATAGGGTCGGTATCCGTGAACCATTTTTAACGGGGGTACGTGCAATTGATGGGCTGATGACCTGTGGTATTGGCCAGCGACTGGGAATATTTGCTGCCGCTGGCTGCGGCAAGACAACATTGATGCATATGCTGATTGAACAGTCCGAGGCGGACATTTTTATTATCGCGCTAATTGGCGAGCGTGGCAGGGAGGTTACCGAATTCTCAGAAGCGTTGCGCCATTCTAAGCATCGGCATAAATGTATTCTGGTTTATGCAACCTCAGATTATTCGTCATTGGATCGCTGCAATGCTGCGCTGGTTGCCACGACTGTCGCCGAGTATTTCCGTGATTCAGGCATGAATGTCGTGCTGTTTCTTGACTCGATGACCCGCTATGCCCGCGCACTGCGTGATGTTGCGCTTGCTTCGGGCGAGTCGCCGGCACGGAGGGGGTATCCGGCATCGGTGTTTGACGCACTGCCGAAGCTGCTTGAGCGTCCTGGTTGTACCCGCGATGGCAGTATTACAGCCTGGTATACCATTTTATTAGAAAGCGATGATGAGCCGGATCCTATCGCCGATGAAATTCGCTCTATTCTCGACGGACATTTGTACTTGAGCCGTAAGCTTGCCGCCAAAAATCATTATCCGGCCATTGATATCCTCAATAGCGTCAGTAGGGTTTCAAGCCAGGTGTGTGACGAGGAGCATCTACAGTTGGCTGGCGCAGTACGGCGTATTCTGGCCAAAATTGAAGAGCTGCAAATCTTTGTCGATCTTGGGGAATATCAGCCTGGTGAGAATGCGGAGAACGATCGCGCGATGGATTTGCGCGATTCGATATTAGCCTGGCTTCGACAACGTGGCGATGAGCATGCCAGCTTTAATCAGATCCTTCAGGAGATGAGACATTTTGCGTCGTAAAATACATTCATTGATTGTGCGTTCGGAATTTAAGCTACAACAGAATGATTTTCTCATCGCCAAAAATGAGAGTGAACACAAGAGCCTTAGCAGCAAAATAGCGCATATTCATCAGGAAATGAATGCGGTGCAGTCGCTTAGCCAGAGCCTATATCCTCAGGGAGTCCTTAATAAGGAAAAGCTGCTGGCCATTCAACGTCGCCAGGGAGCATTAAAGCGAAAGCTTGCCGATATGAGAATGCAGGTTTCCCAGATTTTGTTAGACAAAGAACGTTGTGAAAAAGATAAAGAAATGCTCTGTGAAAAAAAGAAAATTTTCCTTAAGAAAATTGATAAATATGATTTTCTGAGAGTGAGGGAGCGTCGCGAAAGGCAGCTAAGGGAAGTGCGAATGGAAGAGTCAGAAATTGAAGAGAGGGTATCATGGCAACGATAAATAACGTCACTAATTATCCCAATGTTTCTCAGGATAAACATATTTCAGGTGAGTCTAAAAAACTCGATGATATCGTTCGAAAGAAGAAAGTTGAGGATACAGATGCCCCGACGGCATTACCCACTACGTTAACTGGCGGCATAGTGCAGCAGAATTCTTTGCTGCGGCTTTCGCTTGCTTTGCGTGGACACGGGGAAAAGGTTACGGAGCGGAGCCCTAAAACGGTGGCAGCCGCTCCAGTCACCCTTGCCAAAGTGGTATCTGAGCGTTTACGTGTCAGCGAAAAGCCTGCCGTGGAGCAAAGCCTAAAAACGGACGCACCTGCGGAACGAAAAGAGAACGGCGAAGTTAAAAAAGCTGTGAAAGAACCGAGTCTGGTCACAAAACCGCTTAGCGAAGTAGCCGGAATGAATTCTGAGAGACGTGTCCAGGCGCCAGCGACCGTGGCAGACAGCATAAAAGTCGTCCAGCAAGCTGATATCAGACCGATATCTGAACAGGATCGCAGCGATGTATCAGATAAGCCGCTCAGTCATAGAAATGATGTGACGTTTATGCCACCGCAATCGACGCCGCAGGGCGCACGACACGTCGAGATGAAAGAGAGCGCTGTGGTGAAAAGAGAAAGTCAGCAAATGCTCTCAGGCAATGCGCAGGGCGTTGATGCTGGTCGCACTGTAGCAAACGAGTCCGTTAAGGGCAGCAGTAACCTGACTTATCATTTTTCGGAATGGGGAAGCGGCCATCGAGTTAACGTGCAGCTCGCTGCACAGCAGGGCTTACCGCTGGTGCTCAGCCCATCAGATAACCTTGTTCAGGATCGCCTTGCTGACCAGGGCGGCCAGAATGACGGTGGGCAGCCGCAGTGGATATTCCAGGATGAACAAGATCAGCAGCAATCCCGTGGCGGTAAACCGCCAAAATATGCTGAGGAACCGATGTGATCAGAGAACATTTACGCAGCTATTCCAGAGAAGAACGGGCATGGCGTCAATGTATTGCTTACTGGAATACCCAAGGCTATCAATTCGAGCAAGGCATAGAAGCGGAAGGGCCTCTGCTGCATTTTTCTACCGATCGCGGCTGGGAGGGTCTTATTGATCTTCGAGACTGGTATGCCAGTTTCATGCCGCAGCAGGCACGTATGGCCAGCGTGTCCTGCACTGTTGAACAGTTGAAGATCTTGTTTCTCAATAGCATTCAACCGCTGGTTGGGCTGCCCACTGGGCTTGAATATCAGCGCGTTGAAAGCCGCGGACTGGTGGAAGACAAGAAAAGCGTTAAGGGTCTGTTTTCCTGTTTACTTCCACACGGCCGAATGTGGTTGAACGGTAAACGACCGGACGCAATTTCTCCGCCAGAACGTCAAAGCACACTGGATATCCTACGTGTTCCCGTGACGCTCTTTTTTGAAATCGGGCATAGCTTTATTAGCTATCGTTTGTTGAAAAAAGTTTGTCGTGGCGATGTGTTGCTCGTTAATCATGTTGAAAACAAGATGAAAATTCACGGCGAGTCTCTCGCTAAATTTGTCCGCAATGAGGAAGGTTTTATGTTTGATGTTGAAGATGGTCATGAATATATCGAAAACACCGACTCTGTCGCTGCCGACGAATCAACAAGTTCGGTTGAAAAAAAAGCTTTACTGCCTGTAGATAAGATCAAAATTGAACTTGGTTTCGTTTTACAGAAAAGCACCGTCAGTCTCCAGGATATTGAAGGGTTTTATCAAGGGGAGATTTTACCTTGTCACTTTGATGCGGAGAAAAATATTGAGATTACCGCTAACGGTGCTGTCGTAGCGAGAGGGGAGTTGGTATGGTTTGAAGAGCGTTTTGGCGTGGAAATTAAAGAATTATGCCATGAGGTCAATAATGATCCAAGGTAATGATATTTCGCTGATTGCCATTCTGGCTTTCTCCACGTTATTGCCGTTTATCATTGCCTGTGGCACTTGCTATATCAAATTCTCGATCGTATTTGTGATGGTCCGCAACGCCCTCGGTCTGCAACAAATCCCGTCGAATATGACGCTGAACGGCATCGCGTTAGCATTATCTTTCTTTGTAATGATGCCAGTGGTAAAGAACGGCTATGAAGAATATAAACGCTCTGATATGGATACCAGTAATCCAGAATCCGTGGCATATTTCATTGAGCATGGCATGGATAGCTACCGGGACTATCTACAAAAATATTCTGACCCTGAACTTACGCAATTCTTTGAACGCGTTCAGTTGCAAAGAGATCAAGATGCGATGGGGGCCGCCGAGGAGGAGGAAAAACCTTCTATAATATCGCTGCTGCCTTCTTATGCGCTCAGTGAAATAAAAAGTGCCTTTAAAATAGGATTCTATATCTATTTGCCTTTTGTGGTTATTGATTTATTGGTATCCAGTATTTTGCTGGCTCTGGGGATGATGATGATGAGTCCGGTGACGATATCGGTGCCAATAAAACTGGTGTTGTTTGTGGTCATGGATGGATGGACCTTATTATCCAAAGGCTTGATTTTGCAATATATCAATCTGGCTACTTCATAGGTTTTTATAACAATGAATGAAATAGCATATGCAGGTAATAAAGCGCTGTATCTGATCCTCATGCTATCGGCTCTGCCGATTATCGTGGCGACGGTTGTAGGCCTGTTGGTTGGTCTTTTTCAAACGGTTACGCAGTTGCAGGAACAAACGCTACCCTTCGGCCTGAAACTATTAAGCGTGGCATTATGTCTATTCCTGGTCACCGGTTGGTATGGCGATGTGTTGGTTGGGTTTGCTAAAGAGGTGATTCGTATGGCAATGGTAAGCTGACGATGTACACGCTACTTTTTTTTGATCTTCATCGATGGTTATATGAAATGGCAATGGTATCGGCAAGAGTGATGCCTGCCTTTATCTTATTACCTTTTTTTAACTCCAGTACCCTGAGCGGCGCTATTCGTATGCCAGTGGCCATGCTGGTTGGCGTTTCTCTTTGGCCTTATCCCGGTGCACCCATCGCCGGGTTTGACAATGCCTGGTTTCTCATTCTTATTGCTAAAGAGCTAATGCTAGGGCTGATTATCGCCTTTTTTTTATGCTTACCTTGCTGGGTACTTCATGCTACCGGCAGCTTTATCGACAATCAGCGCGGGGCAACATTAAGTAGTTCTATTGATCCCCTTTCTGGTGTTGATACCTCTGAGCTAGCCAATTTCTTTAACTTATTTGCGGCGGTGGTGATGCTGCAAAATGGCGGGCTGCTGCTGTTGCTGGAAGTTTTTGAAAGGAGCTATCTTCTTTGGGCTCCTTATCAAATGGAAATGCCGGGTTTTATGCTGGTGGTGAAGTTTATTACGCTGGTGGTCAGTCACGCGATTGTCATTGCCAGTCCGTTGATCATCATATTTTTGCTTACCGAGCTTTGCCTTGGCCTGCTAGCACGATTTGCGCCGCAGCTTAACGCCTTCGCATTAGCATTGACCGTGAAAAGCATCATCGCATTTTTTCTTCTGCTTCTGTACTTCACGCCGATCATTCCAGGGAAAATCATGTCTCTACAGTTGGTCCCGGATATTTTAAATGGATGGTCAGTTAAAACAATTTATTGAGTAACAAGTCGAGGAGTAAATGTCAGGAAGTAAAACCGAAAAGCCAACACCGAAGAAGAAAAAAGAAGCCGCCGAGAAAGGACAGTCTTTTAAAAGCAAGGACCTGATTATCTCCTGCTTAATACTCCTTGGTGTGCAATACCTTATTAATACTCATGATGCAGTAGAATTTATGACCCTGTTACGTAGAGTCATTGAAAATGGCTTTGCCAATGACATGGAGGGATATGCTAAAGCCGTATTCTGGACCGGTATCAAAATATTCCTACCTTTTTTATTGCTTTGCATTGTGGCATCGGCTCTACCTGCGCTTTTACAAACAGGGTTTCTGCTCGCCAGCAAAGCTCTTAAGCTTAATTTCTCCGCGCTCAACCCAGTGAATGGCTTTAAGAAATTGTTTAGCTTGAGAACCGTAAAGGACGTCATCAAATCATTACTGTTTTTGGTCAGCTTTGTGTGTGCTGCCATCATGTTCTGGAATAAGAATAAGGTTACAGTTTTCGCTCAGGTCAATACAGATACGGTCAATATGTTCCCAATATGGGCCCAGCTATTTGGCGCGTTGGTTTATCTTTGCTTGGGTTGTGCACTTATGGTGCTGATCCTTGATGCGCTTGCTGAATATTTTCTGCACATGAAAGATCTGAAAATGGATAAGCAGGAGGTTAAAAGAGAGCATAAAGAGCAGGATGGCGATCCTGAGATTAAATCAAAGCGTAAAGAACTGCATATGGAACTGCTTTCCGATCAGGTGAAATCTGATATTGAAAACTCCAAGGTTATCGTCGCTAACCCCACCCACATCGCGGTTGGTATTTACGTCAACCTTGAAGTAGTGGGGATACCGTTCATTTCTGTACTGGAGACCAACCAGCGCGCCCTGGCTGTCCGTGCTTATGCGGAGAAAGTGGGCGTGCCAGTTGTAGAAAACATCCATCTTGCCCGTCGCATCTACAAAACCCACCGCCGATATTCATTTGTTAGCCTCGAGGAACTCGATGAAGTTATTGAAGTTTTAATCTGGCTTGAACAGGTTGAGAATGCCTGGAAGAGTGAACATGTTACCCCTACTGAACGTGAATGAGCGTTCTTTGTGCGTACGCCTTAAATCATTATGTTGTAATGCAGTCATCAGTCGGTGATGACGTAATCAGAGAGTAAATAAATGATGAAAAAAGATATTACCGAGCAAGAAGCATCCTTAGTTCTTACGGCCACTTTGGAACATGGTGCTACGTTAAGAGAAATCCATGGTATTCCTGATAATACAATGGAAAACATTTATGCCCATGCCTACCAATATTATAAAGAAGGGCGATTGGATGAAGCGGAGAGTTTCTTCAACTTTCTCTGCATGTACGATCTTAAGAACCCCGATTACTTCATTGGGTTAGGGGCGGTTAACCAGTTGAAGAAAAATTATATTAAAGCCTGTGATTTTTATGCACTGGCATATGTGATGGCTGATAATAATTTCACGCCGGTATTTTACTCGGGGCAATGTCAGCTATTAATGGGTAATTTTGTTAAAGCCCTACAGAGCTTCGAGATTATCTGTAATCGTTGTCCCGATGAGGCCTTGGTTAATAAGGCAAAAATATATATGGAAACCATTCGTAGTAATCGTTTTGAACAAGCCGAAGTTGAAGATACTCAGGAGGTGGAACAGTAGTTTTAAAATATCTATTTATGTGCTGAAAGCTAATAAGTTATAAGGAAATTATATGAGTTTAACTTTATCTAATAATGTTCACGCTGGGAAAGTGGTCGACACCACTGTATCCAGTGATGCCATTAGCCACAAAACGCATATTTCCAGCAGTCAAGGCTCGCGGCTTAACTTGATCGCACAGCAAAAGAGCATGGATGAAATTGCGACAGGTGTTTCTGATGAACTTGCTCGGGAGATTGAGACTGAAATTGACAGGCCCGCTATTCGGCAGTCAACGGGTAAGCTGACCAATAAATCGCAAATGTTATTGACCATGCTGCGTTATCAATCGGTCAGCAACTCAATGAGCGAGAGTATGCTGGCTAACGCGGCGGCTGTTTTTAATGCCCAGGCGAATGCCAATATTCAGAAGGCCCAGGAATTATCTGCCGAACTTGACAAGCTAAAGGAGGAGTTTGATACCCAGTCAGGCGTGATTAATGACATGCAGGATGTCTTTGACTCAGCGAAATCAGATTGGGGGAAAGCTAACAGTAAGTTAACCGATGCGCAGAACACGCTCAATAACTTACTCGACGATCCCGACGCGAAAAGCGAAGACATTAAAAAAGCGCAAACAGCCGTTGCTGAAGCTCAGCAGGGATTAACCCAGGCTTCACAGGCCCTGTCGAATGCTCAGCGTAATCTCGATAAGGCGTTGGACGTCGGGCAAAAGATACTCAATAACGTCAATGCCAAAACGGCTGAGATGAATGCCAAATATAGCAACGTTCAGTTTAACAATACTGCAGGTAAACCTGCAGAACAGCATTCAGAACAGGCGCTCACCCGCACGGCAATCATGATCCAATTGATTACCGAGTTCATCATGAAGATGGATGATATTTCTTCTGAAAAGCTAAAGAACGATCTTGAAATCAATAAGATGCAAACTCAGGCTCGTCAGGCTGAAATGAAGCGTAAATCTGATGAATATGAAGAGCAGGTACGCAAAGCTGAGGAAGCACAAAAAACGGCAGGCTGTATCGGCAAAATTTTAGGTGGCCTGGCTATCGCTTTCGGCGCGATTACCACCATTTTTGGCGGTGGCGGCGCGGCGCTGATGGCTGTTGGTATTGCCCTGATGGTTGCCGACCCCATTGTCGAAGCAATTACTGGTCAATCCCTGACCGGCATGATTATGGATCCTCTTATGGAACATGTCCTCATGCCGCTAATGAATGTTCTGGGTGATATTGTTACTAAAATCTTTGATAACACCCCGCTAGGGCTGCTATTGAATGCCATTGATAAAGCAACCGGCGCTAACATGATGGACACGATCCATTCTGTGGTAACCGCGGCGGTGGCGATTGCGGCGATTGTTGCTGTGGCCTTTGTCGCTAAAAGCGCGGCCAAATTCTTGATTGAGAAAATGTCGCAGGCGATGACTTCTGCCATTGTTCAAACGGTGAAAGCGGCGATTGCTAAAGCGATCAATAAGCTCATCCCGACGCTGGTTAAAAATACAGCGAAGCAGGGCGCCGCTGCCGCCAGAGCGGTAGCCACACAGGTTTCGCAAAGCATTCAAAATGTTACCCAGAGTGTCACTAAAAATATTACTGGTTTTCTTCAGGGGAGTGAGTCGACGGTTCTGAATAATCTGAGCAAGATTAATATGAACCATATCATGATGGCGAACGTCGGTGTCAACACTTCCAATGGCATTATCCAGTCCGGCATGAGCATGAATATTGCCAATATTCAACTGGAAGCCCAGAAAGCATTGGCGAGTTTCCAACTCGCACAAACCGATGTGAGAATACTAAGCGATATTATCTCGAGCTATTTGACACGTTTTAAACAAGACCAGGAGCAAGTGCAGAAAATGGGGCTGACGCTCTCTGATATGCTGCAAAATCAGGCTGCGACTGGTGCTGCTGTTATTAAAAATATGAAAGCTTAATTTTATTCAGGATATATTATGACGACTATTTCTAATTCCGTTGTATCACAGCGTCCAATAACTACGCTCGATAATGATAGCTATGTTAAAAAGGCCGAGTCGGCACCGTTAAAATCTCAGGAAATTACGCAAAGCACTGCCACACCTGTATTTGTTGACAGTGCAGCAAAAAATGTGGTGTCTGCGGCGTCTCTGAAAGACACCGCCCCTGATATTGTACCTAGTCCAGTGCAGGCAGACCCAGAAGCCTTCACCAAACAGGTTTCTCAGGCGTTGGGGTCCATTTCTAACTTAACCCAGTCCGAAGCCTCAAAAGCCATGGAGCAGATGAACGATTCATTGGTTGTGCTGGCTAATAAGAGCGGCTTCGATATTTCGACTATTGCCAATGGTTTTAGTGGCAAAGCAGCACAAGTTCTGCAAACGATTTGCCTGGCCGCACAATATAACCAATCTATTATGCGTGAACAGTCTAGTGCCAATAACATGATGGCGCGCAGTTTGGGGGAGATGAGCTCTAAGCAAATTGTTCAGGCTGGTATTGAAAATAAAGCGATGGTGGATAAACAGGCCGGTATTTCGTTAGCGACAACAGCTGTGTCCGGTGGTATCCAGACCAAAGCGTTAACTAAATCAAACCAGGCGATTCAAGTTCATGGTTCAAAATCTATTAACCTTAAGCGCGATTCCGATGCGCTGAGTGCCAGTGCGGTACCAGGCTCACGTTCAAGACTGGATAAGATGACGTCACAGGATGCCTCTGATATCAAGCTGCTGAAGAAAGAGTCTAATCGATTGAAGCATGATTCTTCAGCAGAAAACTTGCAGCAGCAACTGCGCGCCAACGATGCAAGCAAACTGCAAATGCAGGGGATGATGTTTGGTCAGGGGGGGCAGGCGGTTGCGAACCTGTCTTCTTCAAATGGTCATGTTGACAAAGCAAACGCTGAAGCGAACGCACAGCTTCTGAAAACTGATGAAAACGTCTTTACTTCACGTAAAGAATCTGATGAGCGCGAGCAGCAGGCCATCGGTCAGTTTAAGGCGGAATTGATGCAATTGCTCAACCAGATTCTCGCCAACCGAGCGGGCACTGTCAGAGCCATGACCGCTAACCTGAAAGCCTAGTCCTCCTGTTATCATTAAGCCCAGCCTCCTGCTTAAGGAGGCTTTTGTGAGTTAAAATGCCAATTGATCATATTACGTCGAACCCCATTACTCCGGCTTGGCTATTGAACAAAACGGTGGAGAGCGAGTCGCCAGTTGATAATAACCAAAATCTGGCATCGACAGATGATATGGCCCCGGAGTCCACCGCCACACTGAAGGGGTTACTGCCAGATTCCGTTGTCCGTTTACTCTTAAAATCAACGCCATCAACCCGTGATGACGTCGCGCAACTTAGCAAGTTGGTTGAAAACGGGCAGACGTCCGAACTACAGAAAAAGCTGGAAGTCATTAAGGCTAAAAATGCCATGACAAATCTGGCTGTTGAGCAGAAGAAAGCACTTTTAGCGGGTGTCGCAGCGGGATTGTCTTCATCCGTTAGCGCCGCTGGCGTGAGTACAAGTAATGAAGTGCCGGCGGCGCTAACCCTTGCCGATCAGGAATTCCTTAACTCGGCCAGGACTGCCGCGGCGTTTACCCGTACCTCGCTACCGGTTGCAGCCGAAACGCCTGATGACGCCTCCACGGTAGATGCGGAAGAGATTCTCAGCATATTTAATGAGGTGGTTAAGGATAGCGAATTTTCCACTTCCAGTAGCAAAGAGATTTGCGATGCCGTTGCCGAGGCAATTGCCTCAATGGGCGAAAACTATCTTGATGTTTTTCAGGAAGCCGTGGAGGTGTACGCCAGCTTTTACGCCGATTTTTCTGATGTCATGGCGAACCTGAAGAAATACATCTCGGTTGATGACGAAGATATTAAATTTAATGGTAGAGGTTTTGCTGCTGAATTAAAAACTGTGATTGATAAGTACAGCGGTGATGCTGGGATCTTATATAGCGCATCCTCCCCGGAGGAGGCAAAGGCCTGGGCTAAGGAAATGGGGCTTGACCCAGATAAATGCGTTGATGGGAATAATGTTCGTATAGATTTATCATCGGTCAGGAAGCTATATACAAGTTCTTATAACGATTACAATAACAAAACACTTAACTCAGCGCAGTGGGCTGCATATCAAAGTAGTGTCGATATTGTGAAGGATTCCGTGCAAACCGGCATGCAGTCTCTGACGCAGAAATATTCAAACGCAAACTCTACATTTGATAATTTAGTCAAAATATTAAGCAGTACTATTTCTCAGCTTTTAGAGTCTGATAAGTCCTTCTTTAATATTTAATAGGGGGTTGTTATGATACCTACTTCACGCACGGCATCACCACTACCTTGTTTCTCATTGAATAACCCTGCAACTCAAGTGCGGGGACCACTTAGTACAGTTACTGGCGTTTCAAACATCAACTCACAGCTTGTGCTGAAAAGTGCCGAGCAACAGTTTATCTCTCACCATAAATCTGTTACTGAGCTCCTGACCCAGGCAGTATCGCTTGCGCAGAACGCAATAAATACCCGTGAAACGGATTCGGCGCAAAGGGCTCAAGAGCCAGCAAACGGGGCGCTTAGTCGAGATTCGGTGGATAATCACGCTGAGGTCACGCAGAATTCTCGTGTGCCCGGGGACGCCTCGCTGAACGAGAAAATTGCAAAAGCATTAGAGAAATTGCCCACTGGTGAGCAGTTCGCTGCCCAAAAAGCTGAAACCGCAAAGCAGGCGCTGTTAAATGAAATTGCCACCTTCCAATTGCCAGATAAAACGGTAGCAGCGTTTATTGCAATTGTTGAGAATAATAGCGGTAACGCTGACCCAAGGGCCATGAAATGTGTTGAAGATTTTATGGTCATGCGTCAGGAGATTAAATCACGCCTGGCGCCAGATGATAGTAAGGCGATTAAAGAACTTAACAATGTGACTAAATCATTCATCCTCAGCATTGTTAAGAACGGTGTGGGGATGGATTCTCCAGCGGCTGGGTCGAGTAAAAATCACAGCGAATTAAAAGAACACCAGGCGATCTGCAACAATCTGGTTGCGCTTGATAAGCATTCTCAGCAATCTTCAGGCTTGAGTTTCAATGTCGAAATAGCAAATCGTATTTATGAATCACTGATTAATGAGGGTCTATCTCAGGAGGAATGTGTCCAGGTTATGGACAACGTTCATAACATTTTCAGGAATTCGATTGCGGAGCAAAATTCCTCCCTGAGTATTATCAATCGGAGCCGCAATTTATCCCCTTTCGAGCAGGCCCAGACTCGACTCGGTCAGGAGTCGATAACATTTGATCTATTGAGAAATGCGCTGGCTGATATAGCGCAACCCAAAGCGGATGATGCGGCCAATCCGGGCCCTTGCCCTGAAATAGAAATGGGGCCTTCGAATCAACCGGGTATCAATATTACAATCAATGCACCTTTCACTTACACCTACCATGAAGGTAATCAGGGGAGTGAATCTCCGGGCATGGCTTCGGGAAGCCAACCGGCCTTTACGACATCTTCCGGTATAACTCAGACTGATGATCCCATTGCTCCACAATCAGTGACGACTGCAGTGGGAACTGAGGAAATGGATTCATCTACACATCCGTTACAAGACTCTCAGCGCCCTACGATGACTAATGCCGTCGAACGATCGGTTCAGCATGTACCCGATCTTTCTGAGCAGGATAGTCAGACAATATCTCCCGATGAGTCTCCGCGCCAATCTGTTAGTCGAGGTTTGGGTAGCAACAATGATGCTGCTAATGAACTGCATCACGATGTCATTGATGCGGCGACGGGGCCAGCCGTTCAACCTACGGATCAGCAAGAAGAACAGAACACCGTAAACGCCACTCGTACTGACCAGGCGAGCGGCACAGATGGCGATAGGGCATCGCTTCGGTCCCCGGTTTCGTCGTATATCGGCGGCCCGGGCTCCGCAAACGCCCGGTCGAACCCGGCAGAAGCCCG
>NZ_CBDKZX010000056.1:3400-26987 GCF_965301105.1 Kluyvera sp. | reverse complement strand
CTTCCGGCATGCGTACCTGCACCTTGCTCAGGGTGCTGATCACTTCATACTTCAGAGATTCCAGCATTGCAGCAAACATGGAGAAGGATTCGCGCTTGTACTCTTGCTTCGGATCTTTCTGCGCATAGCCACGCAGGTGGATACCCTGACGCAGGTAGTCCATCGCCGCGAGGTGCTCTTTCCACAGGGAGTCGAGAGTTTGCAGCATCACGCCTTTTTCGAAGTGACGCATCATTTCAGCGCCAACCACTTCTTCTTTACGCTTGTAGACTTCAACCGCGCTTTCCAGAATACGCTCACGCAGCGTCTCTTCGTGCAGCTCAGGCTCTTTATCCAGCCATTCAGCAATCGGCAGTTCGAGATCGAAGTCATTTTTCAGACGTTCCTGCAGACCCGGAATATCCCACATTTCTTCCAGCGACTGTGGAGGAATGTGGGCATCGATAGTCGCTTTAAACACGTCTTCACGAATGCTGTTGATGGTTTCACTGACGTCGGTCACATCCAGCAGTTCGTTACGCTGGGTGTAGATAGCGCGACGCTGATCGTTGGCAACGTCATCGTATTCCAGCAGTTGCTTACGGATGTCAAAGTTGCGGCTTTCCACTTTACGCTGCGCGTTAGCAATCGCTTTGGTGACCCACGGGTGCTCAATGGCTTCGCCCGGTTTCATCCCCAGCTTACGCATCATGCCGGACACACGGTCAGAGGCGAAGATACGCATCAGAGCATCTTCCATCGACAGGTAGAAACGAGAAGAACCCGCATCACCCTGACGACCGGAACGGCCGCGCAGCTGGTTATCGATACGACGAGATTCGTGACGTTCGGTACCAATAATGTGCAGACCACCTGCCGCCAGTACCGCGTCGTGACGCACCTGCCAGTCAGCTTTGATTTGCGCAATTTGTTCTGGGGTTGGATCTTCCAGCTGTGCAACCTCAGCCTGCCAGCTACCACCGAGCATAATATCGGTACCACGACCCGCCATGTTGGTGGCGATGGTGACCGCTGCCGGGTAGCCCGCCTGCGCAACGATGTCTGCTTCGCTGGCGTGGAATTTGGCGTTCAGGACGTTATGTTTGATACCCGCTTTGGTCAGCTCGTGGGAGACCACTTCGGATTTTTCGATGGAGATAGTACCTACCAGCACCGGCTGGCCTTTCGCGGTACGCTCTTTGATATCTTCGATGATCGCCTGAATTTTTTCCGCTTCGGTCATGTAGACCAGGTCCGGCATATCTTTACGGATCATCGGACGGTTGGTTGGCACGACCACGGTATCCAGCTTGTAGATCGAGCTGAATTCAAACGCTTCGGTATCCGCCGTACCGGTCATACCGGCCAGTTTTTCATACAAACGGAAGTAGTTCTGGAAGGTAATGGACGCCAGCGTCTGGTTTTCGTTCTGAATTTCAACGCCTTCTTTGGCTTCTACGGCCTGGTGCAGACCATCAGACCAGCGACGGCCCTGCATGGTACGACCGGTATGTTCGTCGACGATAATAACTTCGCCATCTTTGACGATGTAATCAACGTCGCGGGTGAACAGCACGTGGGCGCGCAGCGCGGCGGTCACGTGGTGCATCAGCATAATGTTGCCCGGAGAGTACAGCGACTCGCCCTCTTCCATAATACCTTCTTTCACCAGCAGCTCTTCAATCAGCACCAGACCGCGTTCGGTCAGGTTAACCTGACGCGCTTTTTCATCCACAGAGAAGTGACCTTCACCCTGGAAGGTGTCGGAATCTTCCTTCTCCTGGCGGACCAGGTGAGGAATGATTTTGTTCACTCTTTTGTACATTTCCGAGCTGTCTTCAGCCGGGCCGGAAATGATAAGCGGCGTACGCGCTTCATCGATCAGGATGGAGTCGACTTCATCGACCAGCGCATAGTGCAGTTTACGCTGTACGCGCTCTTCCGGGCTGAACGCCATGTTGTCGCGCAGGTAGTCAAAACCGTATTCGTTGTTGGTACCGTAGGTGATGTCGGCATTGTAGGCTTCGCGCTTCGCAGGTGCTGGCAGGCCAGACATGTTAATACCAACGGTCATGCCGAGGAATTCGAACAGCGGACGGTTGTTTTCGGCGTCACGCTGGGCCAGATAGTCGTTGACGGTCACCACGTGCACGCCCTTGCCGGACAGCGCGTTCAGGTAGGCAGGCAGCGTTGCGGTCAGGGTTTTACCTTCACCGGTACGCATTTCCGCGATGCAGCGGTCGTTCAGCACCATACCGCCGAGCAGCTGGACGTCAAAGTGACGCATCCCGAACACACGCTTACTGGCTTCACGCACCACGGCAAACGCTTCAGGAATCAGGCTCTCAACGGTTTCGCCTTTTTCAATACGCGCGCGGAATTCATTGGTTTTCGCTTTCAGCTCTTCATCGGAGAGTTTTTCCATCTCCGGTTCCATCGCGTTAATAATAGCGACAACTTTGCGCATGCGGCGCAGGGTACGATCGTTACGACTACCAAAAACTTTGGTCAATAATTTGATTAACATAATAAAATCTCAAACGCCCCGACATTTCGGAGTCAGAAAAATAAAGGAAATAAAGCGGTTATTTTCAGACGAGGCGCTGCGGCCCGGCGCGGATGCCCTGCACCTGGCTCACCCAGGCTGGGATACTAAAGACGTGAGGTGAGAGCGCAGGTAACGCTGCGCCCTGAGCAATAATAAGGGACGGCTGACTTTCAACATTCAGCAACGCATTTAGCGTATCCAGCAGCGCCAGATGCTGCGCGGCCTGCAACGGAGATGTTGACTCAGCAACCGGTGACGCTGTCGGCGCCATGGCAAAAGAAAGGTGACGAATAACGGTGCGAATGGCGTGCTGATGCCAGTAGTCGACGCTGAATGAGGGACGACGGTTATTTTCCAGCCGCGCCAGCTGAGAGAAGTCGATTCTCTGCGTCGGATTATGATTACTGGTTGTTGCGCGGGCGGGAGAAGCTGGCTCGGTATTATTCGCAAGCGCAGGCAGGCCAAAACCGGCAGCAACCATCCCCAACAGGAGATGCGGCCAGAAGTAGCGTCTACCAAACTGTCGCCAACGCGTCAGCATTCCACTCACGTAAAGTTCCACCTTCGGTTTCAGTACCGTTATTCTATTTTAGCCCGGGAATATTACCATTAATGCCGCGCTACAGCAGCAGGAATGACGAAAACAGCAACGAAAAACGGGTTAAGAAAGCAGCGGTTGCACTGGAGTGTGATCTTTAAGCGGGCAACGGCAGGAAAACGGATTGACGGGGATAAAAAGAAAAAACGACTGGTTCCCTGACCGGAGAGAGTGCCAGGTTGCCAGTCGAATTTACTAAATGGTCAGGCTTATGCCAGAACCATTGTCGGTGCTTTGAACGCCAGAGGCAGTTCTGCGTCGTCTTCGAAGGTCACAAATTCCCAAGCTTCCTGTTTTGCCAGGACCGCCTGCAGAAGTTTGTTATTCAGTGCATGACCGGATTTGTACGCGGTAAATGCACCAATAATGTTGTGACCACACATGAACAAGTCACCGATAGCATCGAGCATTTTGTGACGAACGAATTCATCTTCAAAACGCAGGCCGTCTTCGTTCAGTACGCGATAATCGTCAACAACGATGGCACAATCGAAGCTGCCGCCCAGGCACAGGCCGCGGGACTGCAGATATTCGATATCACGCATGAAACCGAAGGTACGTGCACGGCTGATCTGGCGCATAAAGGCGTCAGCGGAGAAATTCATCGCATAACGCTGGGTGCTGGAGTCAATCGCCGGATGGTTAAAGTCGATGGTGAAATCCAACGAGAAACCATTGTACGGTTTGAATTCAGCCCATTTGTCGCCATCTTCAACGCGAACGGTGTCTTTAATACGGACAAATTTCTTCGCACAGTTCAGCTCATCGATGCCGGCATCCAGCAACAGATAAACGAATGGCGCAGCACTACCGTCCATAATCGGGATTTCTGGCGCATCGACTTCAACAACGATGTTGTCGATACCCAGACCCGCCAGCGCGGCGTTCAGGTGCTCTACGGTAGAAATCCGCACGTCATGCTCGTTGACCAGGCAAGTACAGAGCATAGTATCACGCACAGATTTGGCATCAGCCGGAAAATCTACCGGTGGATTCAAGTCGGTGCGACGATAGATGACCCCGGTATTTGCCGGCGCAGGGCGTAGCGTCAGTGTGACCTTTTTGCCGGTGTGTAAACCGACGCCAGTCGCCTGAACGATACGTTTAAGTGTCCTTTGTTTGATCATCGTATAATCTCGCCAAATTAACTATCCAACCGAAGTGTACTACACATTCGGTGGGCCAGTTTAGCACAAAGAGCGCAGATTCCCAACTTCCAGCTAATTCTTAATCAGCTTGCTTACGCAGGAACGCCGGGATGTCCAGATAATCCGGTTCTTTAGTGGTCTGCGGCGTATTGTCGTTTACCACTTTAGCAGCCGGTTTCTGTTCTTGCGTCAACGGTGCCATACCGTGCTGCTGATAACGATCCAGCGCCGGTTGCTGCGTCTGCTTGTTGGTCACCAGGGTAATCTCAGGACGTTTGTCCATGCCGATACCGGTGGCGACGACGGTAACACGCAGTTCGTCGTTCATATCCGGGTCAAGTGAAGTACCGATAACCACGGTCGCGTTATCCGATGCAAACGCACGGATGGTGTTACCCACGGTTTCGAACTCATCCAGACGCAGGTCGAAGCCCGCAGTAATGTTGACCAGAACGCCACGCGCGCCGGACAGGTCGATATCTTCCAGCAGCGGGGAAGAGATAGCCATTTCAGCCGCTTCTTCCGCACGATCTTCACCGCTTGCCACGCCGGAGCCCATCATCGCGTAGCCCATTTCAGACATCACGGTGCGCACGTCAGCAAAGTCGACGTTCATCAGGCCCGGACGGGTGATCAGCTCAGCGATACCCTGGACTGCACCTTTCAGTACGTCGTTCGCTGCGCCAAACGCGTCGAGCAGGGAGATACCGCGGCCCAATACTTTCAGCAGCTTGTCGTTCGGGATGGTGATCAGCGAGTCAACGTGCTTGGACAGCTCGGTGATCCCCTGCTCCGCAAATGCCATACGCTTTTTGCCTTCAAAGTTGAAAGGCTTGGTCACGACGGCAACGGTCAGGATACCTAAATCTTTGGCCACTTCCGCAACCACTGGCGCTGCACCGG
This sequence comes from Kluyvera sp., assembly GCF_965301105.1. NCBI lineage: Bacteria > Pseudomonadati > Pseudomonadota > Gammaproteobacteria > Enterobacterales > Enterobacteriaceae > Kluyvera > Kluyvera sp. Next base: position 21,811 of record NZ_CBDKZX010000056.1, on the reverse strand, counting down.
TCCCGGTACCGCCGCCCATACCGGCTGCGATAAACACCATGTCTGCACCGTCAAGTGCTGCACGCAGCGCTTCACGGTCTTCGTCAGCCGCATTACGGCCTACTTCCGGGTTGGCACCCGCACCCAGACCTTTGGTAATACCGCTACCGATCTGGATAGTCTGGCCAACAGCCGTTTTACGCAGCGCCTGCGCATCGGTGTTCACCGCGAAGAATTCAACGCCTTCGATGCGCTCGCGCACCATGTGCTCTACGGCGTTACCGCCGCCGCCACCGACGCCGATGACTTTAATCACCGCGTCGTTGGTCAGTTCCATAGGTTCAAACATAGTTTCTCTCTCCGTTGTGCCTGTCGCCTGAGACCGTTAATGTGCGTTGGTCTCTTTAAAAAAATTAAAACTCTTTGCGTAACCAGCTATTCAGTCGTTTGATCCACGAACCAACCGATGCAGTTACGCGCTTTTCTACTTCCGCTTCACCACTCAAATGGGACTCTTTCCCGTAGTGCAGCAGGCCCACTGCCGTGGAATAATACGGCTCCTGGGCATAGTCCGTCAGACCGGTAATGTTCAACGGCGCACCAATACGCACCTGCGTATGGAACACCCGCTGCGCGCAGGCCGCTAAGCCTTCAATTTGCGCCGCGCCGCCGGTCAACACAATCCCCGCCGCCAGGTGGTGTTTGACCCCTTGCTGACGAAGCTGTTCCTGTAACTGTAAAATCTCTTCATTGACGAGATTTAAGAGCTCGGTGTAACGCGGCTCAATGACCTCGGCCAATGTCTGGCGCTGCAGGCTTCGCGGCGGACGTCCACCCACGCTCGGCACTTCAACGCTCTCATCTTTGCCCACAATGGAGCCTAATGCGCAACCGTGGCGCACTTTGATCGCTTCGGCATCGCTTGGCGGCGTACCAAACGCATAGGCGATATCGCTGGTCACCACGTTCCCCGCGTATGGGATCACCTTGGTGTGGCGCAATGCACCGCCAGTATACACGGCGATATCCATTGTACCGCCACCGATATCCACCACGCAGACGCCCAGCTCACGTTCGTCTTCGGTCAGAACCGAATAACTTGACGCCAACCCGGCGAAAATCAGCTGATCGACCTTCAGACCACAGCGTTCAACCGCTTTGACGATGTTCTTCGCCATGTCGTTGTGGCAGGTAATCAGATGTACCTTGGCCTGCATACGCACGCCGGACAAGCCGACCGGGTTTTTGATCCCTTCCTGGTAATCAATCGCGTATTCCTGCGGAATCACATGAAGAACACGGTGCTCATCACGCACGCGTACAGACTTCGCCGTATGCACCACGTTCTCAACGTCTTCCTGCGTGACCTCTTCTTCAGAGATAGGCACCATGCCTATCTCATTTTGACAGCTAATGTGTTTGCCGGAAAGCGCCAGATATACAGAAGAGATCTGGCAATCCGCCATCAGTTCCGCCTGATCGATAGCGCGCTGTACGCATTTGACTACCGACTCCAGGTCGTTAACCCCGCCTTTATCCATCCCTCGGGATGGGCAACTGCCGACCCCAATGATATTAATCACTCCGTCGGGCAGAACTTCCCCTACTAAAGCGGCTACTTTTGCAGTGCCGATCTCCAGTCCAACTACCAGTTTTCTGTCCGTCGCCTTGATCATTGTTGTTCTGCCTGTGCCTGATTCTGTTGTTGATTAGTGTCCGCCGCAGGAGCAGGTTCCCAGCCTACTGCCGCCCCTGAGTCATAACGCAAATCAACATAGCTAATCCGATTACCCTCAGTTTGCGCCTGCTGTTCCAGAACCGGATACAGTTCCAGAAAACGCGCCAGCCGCTTCATCGTATCGCCCCGTCCCAGATTCAGCTTGATACCGTTATCAAGCGTCAGCTGCCACGAACGGCGCGCGGTCATCGCCGCAACCTTCAACGTGAACTTCCCTTTCGCGAGCACCGCGCCCATGTCGTGATAACCCTGCAAGACTTCGCTTGCGCTGCCTTCCGGGCCATAGAGCATAGGCAAATTCTGCTTGCTGGTTCGATCGGCCGGAATGCTGAAGGCCGTACCTTCCGCATCCACCATGTGCTGATCATTCCAACGCGCAATTGGCACATATTCAACCAGATGAATCTTCAATTCGTCCGGCCACTGCTTTCTTACGCTTGCCTGTTTAATCCACGGCAGGCGTTCAATCTGACTCTGAACGATGTTGACATCCTGAGTCATAAAGGTTCCCGGCGAGCCCAATGCCAGTATGGACTGGCGGATATCATCATTACGCGTGTAATGACGATCGCCGGTGACGACCAGTTTTGAGATGGGCAAACGCTGCGCATCTTCCATCCAGCCAAGCACGACCCAGCCGCTCACAAACACGGTACACAACACCGCCAGCAGGAACAAAATCCCCGCTAAATGCGTTCCATTATTGCGCCGTGAAGCCGCATACTCTTCTTCTTCACGGTTCCGCGTATTCAGCGCAGCCTGCGACATATCACCCCGCCAGGTCCAGAATTCGTACTACCAGCTGCGAGAAACTGATTCCCGCCTGACGCGCCGCCATCGGCACCAGACTGTGGCTGGTCATCCCCGGAGACGTATTCGCCTCCAGCAGATAATACTGCCCGTCGCTGTCCCGCATGACGTCGATACGACCCCACCCCTGACAACCCAAAACTTTCCAGGCTTTCAGCACCAGAGATTGCATTGCCGCTTCCTGGGCTGATTCTTCACAACCAGGGCAGAAATATTTTGTCTCATCAGACAGATACTTCGCCTCATAATCATAGAAGGTTCCGGCCGGTTGGATGCGAACTGACGGTAAAATTTCTTCACCAAGCACCGCGACCGTAAACTCAGGGCCACTGAGCCATTTCTCAATCAGAACTTCATCATCATGTTGAAACGCCTGCGCTAACGCAGGTGCCAGTTCTGCAATCTCGGTCACTTTCGACATGCCGACGCTGGAACCTTCACGGCTCGGCTTGACGATCAGCGGCAATCCCAGCCCGGCAATCTGCGCCTGAACATCCTCAGACAGCCCATTTTCAAAGGCCTGGCGCTCAATGGCTACCCACGGCGCGACCGGTAATCCGGCCCCCTGCCACAGCAATTTACTGCGCAGTTTGTCCATCGAGATGGCCGATGCCATCACACCGCTTCCGGTGTAAGGCAGTTGAATCAGCTCCAGCAGCCCCTGCAACGTGCCATCTTCCCCGCCTCGACCGTGCAGCGCAATAAACGCTTTCTGAAACCCCATATTTTTCAATTGGGTAACATCGGTCTCTTTTGGGTCGACCGCATGGGCGTCAACACCAGCCTCACGCAGGCCTGCCAGCACCGCCGCGCCGGAGTTGAGCGACACATCGCGCTCGGCGGAAGTACCGCCGAGAAGAACCGCGATTTTATCAGCCATGACGCGGTTCCTCCTGAGTTTGCGGCTTCAGTTTGATTTCAGCTAAGTTACGCGCGATTTTACCAATATTTCCCGCGCCTTGAATTAGAACAAGATCATTACCCGTCAGTACTGATGCCAGCATTTCAGCGACTTGCGCCGGGTCGGAGACCAGAATCGGGTCCACTTTTCCACGCCCGCGAATAGTACGGCACAGCGAACGGCTGTCCGCGCCCGGAATCGGCGCTTCGCCAGCCGGGTAAACGTCGAGCATCAGCAGCGCGTCGACCTGAGTCAGCACGTGCGCAAAATCGTCATACAGATCGCGCGTACGGGTATAACGGTGCGGCTGGAAGACCATCACCAGTTTTTTCTCCGGCCAGCCAGCGCGCGCGGCTTTAATCGTCGCGTCCACTTCCGTCGGGTGATGACCGTAATCATCCACCAGCATCGCCGAGCCTTCTTTACCATTCACTTCCGCCAGTGGGAATTCGCCCAGGAAATCGAAGCGACGACCGGTGCCCTGGAAGCTCTCCAGCGCGCGTAGAATCGCGTCATCTTCAATGCCCTCTTCCGTGGCCACTGCAACCGCCGCCGCAGCGTTTAACGCGTTATGGCGGCCCGGCGCGTTCAGCGTCACGCGCAGATCCTCTTTGTCCTGACGCACCAGCGTGAAGTGTCCCTGCGGGCCTATTTGCTGGTAGCCTTCGACGCGCACGTCGGCATCGTCGCTAAAACCGTAGGTAGTAATCTGACGACCCACGCGCGGCAACAGCTCGCGAATAACGGGATCGTCCACACACATCACGGCACGACCATAAAACGGCAAATTGTGCAGGAAATTAATGAACGTCTGCTTTAAATTTTCGAAGTCGCCCTGGTAGGTATCCATGTGGTCAGCTTCGATGTTGGTGACAATGGCCACCATCGGCTGCAAATGCAGGAACGACGCGTCGCTCTCATCGGCTTCCGCAATCAGATAACGGCTGTGACCGAGACGCGCATGTACACCTGCCGCTTTCACCAGGCCGCCGTTAACGAAGGTCGGGTCCAGCCCCGCTTCCGCGTAAATACTGGCCACCATTGCGGTGGTGGTGGTTTTGCCGTGCGTACCGGCAATGGCGATGCCATGACGAAAACGCATCAGTTCTGCCAGCATCTCTGCGCGGCGAATCACCGGAATGCGCGCTTCATGCGCCGCCACGATTTCCGGGTTATCGGCAGAAATCGCCGTCGACACCACAACAACGCTCGCATCGCGCACGTTTTCCGGGCGATGGTTGAAATAAATGGTGGCGCCCAGCTTGCTCAGCTGCTGCGTTACCGGGTTTGGCGCCAGGTCGGAACCGCTGATCTGATACCCTTCGTTGGCCAGTACTTCGGCAATACCGCCCATCCCGGCGCCGCCGATGCCAACAAAGTGAATGTGCCGGACGCGACGCATCTCGGGCACGATAGAACGCAGTTTCGCCAGTTGTTGTGTATTCATTCTTTAAACGCCATCACTTCTAAAATTCGGGCGACGCCAGCGCGCCGCAATGATTAAGCCTTTGCTGCCAGGCTCACTTCTTTTGCTACCCGCTCGGTAGCATCCGGGATAGCCGCCGCGCGCGCGCGTTCAGCCATCTCTAACAAGGTGTTGCGATCCCAGCTTGCCAGCGTGTCCGCGACCGCTTGTGCCGTAAACTGCGGCTGCTCGTAGATCTTTGCCGCGCCCGCTTTTTCCAGCGGCAACGCGTTCCAGTACTGCTGGCGGTCTTTATGCTGGAACGGCACAAAAATCGCCGGCAGCCCCGCCGCCGCAATCTCACTCACCGTCAGCGCGCCGGAGCGACACACCACCACATCAGCCCACGCATAGGCCGCCGCCATATCGTCAATAAACTCGGTCACTTTATGCTGAGCCTGACCGACATCGGCATAGGCTTGCTCCACGGTCTGTTGACCGCCTTTACCGCTCTGGTGCCAGATAGTCACCGCATCGCCCAGACGTTGCGCCACCTGCGGCATCGTCTGGTTCAGGATGCGCGCGCCCTGTGAACCGCCAACCACCAGCACGCGAATGGGGCCATCGCGCCCGACCAGACGCTGTTCCGGCAGTGGCAGCGCCAGCACGTCAACGCGTACCGGGTTGCCCACGACTTCAGCATTCGGGAATGCGCCAGGGAAGGCCTGCATCACTTTGGTGGCAATCTTCGCCAGCCATTTATTGGTCAGCCCGGCAATACCGTTCTGCTCGTGCAGTACCACCGGAATGCCCAGTGACCACGCCGCCAAACCGCCGGGGCCAGAGACGTAACCGCCCATTCCGAGCACCACGTCCGGCTTAAAACGTTTCATGATCGCCCGCGCCTGCCGCCAGGCGTTGAAGATACGCATCGGCGCCAGCAGCAGCGCCTTCACGCCTTTGCCACGCAGCCCGGAAATATGAATGAAATCAATCTCAATGCCATGTTTCGGTACGAGGTCGGCTTCCATACGATCCGCGGTTCCCAGCCAGCGCACCTGCCAGCCCTGATCCATTAAATGGTGCGCAACCGCCAGCCCCGGGAACACATGTCCGCCGGTACCGCCCGCCATCACCATTAACCGCTTTGTTTGACCGCTCATCGAGAACCTCGGGTAAACGCCTGCGCTTTCTCCAGGCGTGTTTCATAATCAATTCGTAACAAGAACATAATGGCAGTCGACATAATCAGAAGACTGGAGCCACCGTAGCTGATCAGAGGCAGCGTCAGGCCTTTCGTCGGCAGCATACCGGCTGCCGCCCCTACGTTCACCAACGCCTGGAAACTGAACCACACGCCGATTGCGCAAGCCAGGAAGCCAGAAAAACGTTGGTTAATCTCCAGCGCTTTGCGACCGATGGACATGGCGCGGAAAGCGACGAAGAATACCATTAAAAGTGCCAGTACCACACCGATATAACCCAATTCCTCACCGATGATGGCGAAGATGAAGTCGGTGTGCGCTTCCGGCAGGTACTCCAGTTTCTGTACCGAGTTGCCTAAGCCCTGACCCCACATCTCGCCGCGGCCAAAGGCCATCAACGACTGGGTTAACTGGTAGCCGCTGCCGAACGGGTCTTCCCACGGGTTCCAGAAGGAGGTCACGCGGCGAATACGATACGGTTCGGCGAGAATCAGCAGCACCACCGCTGAAATGCCCATACCGATAATGGCGATGAACTGCCACAGCTTGGCGCCGGCAAGGAATAGCATCGCCAGCGTCGTGACGAACAGCACCACCACGGTCCCCAGGTCAGGCTGCGCCAGCAGTAAAATCGCCAGCACGAAAATCACGCCCATCGGCTTTAAGAAGCCGCGCAGGTTGTTGCGCACCTCGTCCGCTTTACGCACCAGATAGTTGGCGATATAGCAAAACAGCGAGAGCTTGGTCAGCTCGGCGGGCTGAATACGCAGCGGACCGAGCGCAATCCAGCGCGACGCCCCGTTAACCGAACTCCCCACCACCAGTACAATCAGCAGCATGCAGATGGACGCAATCAGCATAAAGGTACTGTGGCGCTGCCAGAACGACATCGGCAGACGCAGCGTGATCAGCGCCAGACAGAAGGCCAGAATCAGATACAAGCCATCACGTTTGGCGAACAGGAACGGATCGTTCGCCAGACGTTGCCCGACGGGCATGGACGCCGAAGTCACCATAATAAAACCAATCGCCGCGAGGCCGAGCGTCAGCCACAGCAGCGTGCGGTCGTACATAATCAGGCTATCGGTATCTTTTTCCCGCGAGCCCATCACCCAGCCCTTCAGCGCGGTATACAGCCAGCCAAACAGCCACGCGAAAATGCGCATGCCCGGCAAACGCGGCAGCCTCAGTTGAGGCAGTCTCAGGCGCGGGAGCGATAAACGCATCAACCTAACTCCTTCGCCAGACGAGCAAACACGTCGCCGCGCTGCTCAAAGCTTTTGAACTGGTCAAGGCTGGCGCAGGCCGGAGACAACAGCACCATATCGCCCGCCTTCACCTGCGGCGCAATCAGGCGCATCGCTTCTTCCATGGTTTCGGTCTGGGTGGCGATTTCCGGACGCAGCGCGGCCAGTTCACCGCCGTCGCGGCCAAAGCAGTACAGACGAATGTTGTCGCCGGTCAGATAACGCTGCAGCGGCGCAAAGTCGGCAGATTTGCCGTCGCCGCCCAGCAGCAGATACAGCGTACCCGCCACATGCAGGCCATTTAACGCCGCTTCCGTGCTGCCAACGTTGGTGGCTTTAGAATCGTTAATCCAGCGCACGCCGTTGTGCTCAAGCACAATCTGGAAGCGATGAGCCAACCCGCTAAAGGTGGTCAACGCTTTCAGGCTGGTCGCGCGCGGCAGGCCGACAGCGTCTGCCAGCGCCAGCGCCGCCAGAGCGTTACTGTAGTTATGCTGCCCGGTAAGCGGCATCTCTTTGACGTTCAATACTTTTTCACCTTTTACACGCAGCCAGGTTTCACCCTGCTGGCGGTTCAGGTGATAGTCGCCAACGTCAACGCCAAAGCTGACGCAGCGTTCGTCGGCACCGCGTACCGGCATGGTCAGGCCGTCGTCGGCGTTTACCACACATACTTTAGCGTTCTCATAGACCTTCAACTTGGCCGCGCGATATTGCTGCAGGCCCAGCGGGTAGCGGTCCATATGATCTTCGGTAACGTTAAGGATCGTGGCCGCCGCCGCGTGCAGGCTGGAGGTGGTTTCCAGCTGGAAGCTGGAAAGTTCCAGTACATACAGTTCGCGAGCCGGATCCAGCAGCATCAGCGCGGGCAGGCCGATATTGCCGCCCACGCCGACGTTGACGCCCGCCGCTTTCGCCATTTCGCCAACCAGCGTCGTGACGGTGCTTTTGCCGTTGGAACCGGTGATGGCGACAATCGGCGCCTGCGCTTCACGGCAGAACAGTTCGATATCGCCTACGATTTCAATGCCAGCGTCCGCGGCGCGGCTTAGCGCCGGGTTCGCCAGCGCGATACCAGGGCTGGCGACGATCAGATCGGCCGCCATCAGCCAGTCTTCATTTAGCCCACCCACATAACGCTCTACCGCTTCCGGCAACTTATCCAGGCCGGGTGGGGTCGCTCGGGTATCCATCACGCGCGGCGTCACGTTCTGCGCGAGGAAGAAATCCACGCAGGACAGCCCGGTCAGTCCAAGACCAATGATGACGACGTTTTTACCCTGGTAATCTGCCATGATTAACGTACCTTCAGCGTTGCCAGGCCAATCAGCACCAGCATCAGCGAAATAATCCAGAAGCGCACAATCACGCGCGGCTCCGGCCAGCCTTTCAGTTCATAGTGGTGGTGAATCGGCGCCATACGGAAGATGCGCTGACCGCGCAGCTTGAAGGAACCGACCTGCAGGATCACCGACAGGGTTTCCACCACGAAGACGCCGCCCATGATCACCAGCAGGAACTCCTGACGCAGCAGCACGGCGATAATGCCCAGCGCGCCGCCCAATGCCAGGGAACCCACGTCGCCCATGAAGACCTGCGCCGGATAGGTGTTGAACCACAAGAAGCCTAAGCCTGCGCCGACAATCGCCGTACAGACGATCACCAGCTCGCCCGCATGACGCAGGTAAGGAATGTGCAGATAGCTGGCAAAGTTCATGTTACCGGTCGCCCACGCCACCAGCGCAAAACCTGCCGCGACGAAGACGGTTGGCATGATCGCCAGGCCATCAAGCCCATCGGTCAGGTTGACCGCGTTACCCGTCCCGACAATCACGAAATAGGCCAGCAGGATGTAGAACAGACCCAGTTGCGGCATCACGTCTTTAAAGAACGGCACCACCAGCTCGGTGGCTGGCGTATCTTTACCGGCCAGATACAGCGCAAAGGCCACGCCCAGTGCAATCACCGACATCCAGAAGTACTTCCAGCGGGCGATCAGACCCTTGGTATCTTTGCGCACCACTTTGCGGTAGTCATCGACAAAACCGATAATGCCGTAGCCGATCAGCACCGTCAGCACGCACCATACATATGGGTTAGACGGATAAGCCCACAGCAGTACAGACACCGTAATCGCGGTGAGGATCATGATCCCGCCCATCGTCGGCGTACCGCGTTTACTGAAGTGAGATTCCGGACCATCGTTACGTACGACCTGGCCGAACGACATTTTTTGCAAGCGGGCGATCATCCGCGGGCCCATCCACAGTGAGATGAACAGCGCGGTCAGCAGGCTGACGATGGCGCGAAACGTCAGATAGGAAAAGACGTTAAAGCCGGAATAATATTTGACCAGATGTTCGGCCAGCCACACTAACATGTCCCGTTCTCCTGTACAGCGCGTACGACCTGTTCCATGGCGGCACTGCGTGATCCTTTCACCAGAATGGTGATCGTTTTATGTTCATTAATGAGCGATTTCAGACGCGCAATCGCCGAGTCTTTCTCGGTGAAGTGCTCCCCTGCCCCGCTCGCCGCGCTAATCGCCTGGCTTAATTTGCCAACGCTCAGCACACGGTCGATACCCGCCGCTTTCGCTGCTTCACCGACCTGGATGTGGCACGCTTCACTCTCAGCGCCCAGTTCCGCCATATCGCCCACCACCAGCACGCGGTAGCCCGGCATTTCAGACAGCACCTGCACCGCGGCGGTCATGGAACCGACGTTCGCATTGTAGGAGTCGTCCAGCAGCAGCTGGCTATCCGTCAGGTGAATCGGGAACAGACGCCCCGGCACCGCTTTCAACTGCGCCAGCCCGGCTTTTACCGCACTCAGGTCTGCGCCCACCGCCGTCGCCAGCGCGGTCGCCGCCAGCGCATTAGCGATGTTGTGACGGCCCGGCAGCGGCAGCAGCACATCCACGCTGCCCTTCGGCGTATTTAGCGTGAACTCAGTGCCTTGCGAGGTAATGCGCACGTTCGCGGCGCTAAAATCGCTACCCGCCGCATTTGGCGAAAAGCGCCATACGGTACGATCGCCAATCACCTGCTGCCAGTTGGCCCAGTCGTTGTTATCCGCGTTCAGAATTGCGATACCGTTTTCCGGCAGTCCGGTAAAAATCTCGCCCTTGGCTTTCGCTACGCCTGCCAGCGAGCCGAAGCCCTCAAGGTGCGCAGCCGCCAGGTTGTTCACCAGCGCCGCTTCCGGACGGGTCAGGCTGACGGTCCAGGCGATTTCGCCCTGATGGTTGGCGCCCAGTTCAATCACCGCATACTGATGCTCTGCCGTCAGACGCAGTAATGTCATCGGCACGCCGATGTCATTATTTAGGTTGCCCGCGGTATAAAGCGTGTTGCCGCACTGGCTAAGAATCGCCGCGGTCATCTCTTTAACCGAGGTTTTACCGGAAGAACCGGTCAGCGCCACCACGCGCGCTGGCACCTGCTGACGTACCCAGGCTGCCAGTTCGCCAAAGGCGAGGCGGGTATCGGCGACCACCAGCTGCGGCAGGTCGATATCCAGCTTGCGGCTGACCAGCAGCGCGCCCGCGCCGCCATCTTTCGCCGTTTGCGCAAAGTCGTGCGCGTCAAAACGTTCACCCTTCAGCGCCACAAACAGGCAACCCGGGGTTAATTTACGCGTGTCGGTCGTGACATCGGCAATCAGACGATCGTCGCCATGCAGTTCGCCGCGCAGAATGTCGGCCAGTTGCTTCAACGTGACGTTAATCATGCCACCACTCCCAGCAGACGGGCTGCGGTCACGCGGTCGGAATAGTCGAGACGACGGTTACCAACGATTTGATAATCTTCGTGGCCTTTACCGGCCAGCAGCACCACGTCGTTCTCTTTAGCCTGCATGATGGCGTTGGTCACCGCTTCCGCGCGGCCTTCCATCACTTTCGCATGCCCGGCATCGACCATCCCGGCCAGAATATCGTTGATAATCGCGCGTGGCTCTTCGGTGCGCGGATTGTCATCGGTGACAACGGCGACGTCGGCGAACTCTTCGGCAATCGCCCCCATCAGCGGACGTTTGCCCTTATCGCGATCGCCGCCGCAACCAAAGACGCACCACAGTTTGCCCGCACAGTGCAGGCGTGCGGCTTGTAACGCTTTCTCCAGCGCATCCGGGGTGTGAGCGTAATCGACCACCACCGTCGGCTTGCCCGGCGCGCTAAACACTTCCATACGACCGCAGACCGGCTGTAAGCGCGCGGCGGTTTTCAGCAGATCGCTCAGGGAATAGTCCAGCGCCAGCAGCGTTGCCAGCGCCAGCAGCAGGTTGCTGACGTTAAAGGCGCCCATCAGACGGCTTTCAATCTCGCCTTCGCCCCAACTGGAGTCAAAACGGATGGTCGCGCCGCTGTCGTGGTAGTTGACGGCGGTGGCTTTCAGCCAGCGGCCATGACAATTCGGATTAATATGGTCTTCCATGGACACCGCCACCGCATCCGGCAGACGGCTGAGCCAACGACGGCCCACCTCGTCATCGGCGTTAACAATCGCCTGGCCGCAGTGGTGCGTGGAGTACAGCAGCCATTTCGCTGCTTCGTAGTGCTCCATATCACCATGATAATCAAGGTGATCGCGACTCAGGTTGGTGAACACGGAAGCGGCAAACTTGAGCGCCGCGACGCGATGCTGTACCAGACCATGGGACGACACTTCCATCGCCGCCATCGTTGCGCCTTCGGCCACCAGGCCGGAGAGCACATGCTGAACGTCAACCGCCGAACCGGTGGTGTTTTCCGTCGGGATCACTTTGCCCAGCAGGCCATTGCCTACCGTGCCCATCACCGCGCTGGTTTCGCCCAGCAGCTGGCACCACTGTGCGATTAGCTGCGTCGTGGTGGTTTTACCGTTGGTACCGGTCACGCCCACCAGACGCAGGCTGTCGGACGGTTCATGATAGAAACGCCCGGCCAGCGCCGATAAACGTTCGTTTAACTGGCTGAGGTAAATAACCGGCACGCCGTGCATTTCACGGATTTCACCGTCGGTCGCTTCATCTTTTGCCTCGGCGACAATGGCAGCAACACCCTGCGCAATTGCCTGCGGGATATAACGACGCCCGTCCGCCTGATGACCCACTACCGCTACGAACAGATCGCCCGATGCAGCCACACGGCTGTCGAGCGTCATCTCTCGCAGTACTCGCTCCGGTGCATTCGGCACCCACGGAGCAAGAAGGTCGCGCAAATTACGATCTGCCACCTGATCCCTCGCCTTGATTTGTCACAAATTCACTCTTGTCGCCCGTTGCCAGCGCATCCGGCTCAATGTTCATCGTGCGCAGTACGCCGCCCATGATGGCACCAAAGACCGGCGCGGAAACGGCGCCACCGTAGTATTTACCCGCCTGCGGGTCGTTAATCACCACCACCAGCGCAAAGCGCGGCTGGCTGGCTGGCGCGACGCCCGCGGTGTAAGCAATGTATTTGTTGATATAGCGCCCGTCCGGACCGACTTTTTTCGCCGTACCGGTTTTAATCGCGATACGGTAGCCTTTGATCGCCGCCTTCACGCCGCCGCCGCCAGGCAGCGCCACGCTTTCCATCATATGGACGACGGTGCGAACGATCGATTCCGGGAACACGCGCTCGCCGGGAACCGGCGGGTCAACTTTGGTTATCGACAGCGGACGGTAGATCCCATAGCTGCCAATCGTTGCGTAGACTCGCGCTAACTGTAACGGCGTTACCATTAGCCCGTAGCCGAAAGAGAAGGTGGCCCTCTCTATGTCAGACCACCGTTGTTTTTGAGGATATAAGCCACTGCGTTCTCCGACCAACCCCAAATTGGTCGCTTTTCCCAGCCCAAAACGTGAGTAAGTATCTACTAACGCTGAGGACGGCATCGCTAACGCCAGCTTGGAAACACCGACGTTACTCGACTTCTGTAGTACCCCGGTCAGGGTCAATTCGCTGTAGCGCGCCACGTCTTTGATTTCGTGGCCGTTAATACGGTATGGAATGGTATTCAGCACGGTGTTTTCACGCACCACGCCGCGCTGAAGCGCGGTCATCACCACCATCGGTTTGACGGTTGAACCCGGTTCGAAAACGTCGGTGATCGCCCGGTTACGCATGGTGTCTTTCGCCGTGCCGGTGAAGTTGTTCGGGTTGTAAGACGGGCTGTTGGCCATCGCCAGCACTTCACCCGTGCTCACGTCGACCAGCACGGCACTACCGGATTCCGCTTTGTTAAACGCCACGGCGTTATTCAGTTCACGGTAAACCAGCGCCTGCAGACGTTCATCAATGCTCAACGCCAGGTTGTGCGCGGCCTGGCTATCGGTGGAGGAGATATCTTCAATCACCCGGCCATAGCGGTCTTTACGCACGATACGCTCACCCGGCTGGCCGGTGAGCCATTTATCGAAACTCTTCTCAACCCCTTCAATCCCCTGGCTATCGACGTTGGTGAAGCCAATGAGGTGAGCAGTCACTTCCCCTGACGGGTAGTAACGGCGCGACTCTTCACGCAGATAAATCCCCGGCAGCTTCAGCTTTTTGATGTAATCGGCCATATCAGGGTTTACCTGACGGGCCAGATAGATAAAGCGCATGCGCGGGTTGGTGTTGATGCGGTTAGCCAGCTGATCGAGCGGCATATTCAGCGCATCGGCCAGCGCCTTCCAGCGGTTGTTCAGCACCACGCCACCCGCTTCGTGCAGCTCTTTCGGGTCGGCCCAGATGGCTTTTACCGGCACGCTCACCGCCAGCGGACGTCCGGAGCGGTCAGTAATCAAACCGCGAGAAGTAGAGACCTGCTGGACGCGTAAAGAGCGCATGTCGCCCTCGCGCACCAGCTTATCAGGGGCAATAATTTGCAACCAGGCCGCGCGTCCCAGCAGGAACGCGAGCGCCATAAAAATACAGCCGCAAAGCAACGCAAAACGCCAACTGATAAAGTTGGCCTGTTCTTCCTGACGTTTTGGCTTAAGCGTTTTTGCCGCCGGTTTCATGCGTTGCAATAATCCTTATTTCTGAACAACAATGTTTTCTTTTGATGGATCAACATGTTGCATCTGCAACTTTTCAGTAGCGATACGTTCGACTCGGCTATGATCGCCGAGAGCATTCTCTTCGAGGATCAGGTTTCGCCATTCAATGTCTAACGCATCGCGCTCCAGCACCAACTGTTCACGTTGGGCCGTTAACAGACGGGTATGGTGGGCGGTGGTCACCACCGTCACCGCCGTCACAATAATGCAAATGAACAGACAGAGTGGCAGCTTCCCAAACTGCAAAAGGTCGTCGCGAATTACGCCAGGCAAGGCATGACGTTCGCCATTTCCTAACGACCCGGTTACTTTGCTCAGGGCCTCTGTCACTCTGCTGATCATGCGTTCGTCCTCTCTGCAATACGCAGAACTGAACTACGAGCTCGTGGATTTTCAGCCACTTCTTCTTCGCCCGGCATCAACTTGCCTAATGCTCGTAAATGACGGCCACCCAGTTTTCTGAGTTGCTCTTCGGTCATCGGGATCCCCGCCGGAACCTGTGGACCGCGGCTCTGCTCACGCATAAAGCGTTTCACGATGCGGTCTTCCAGCGAATGGAAGCTGATAATCGAAAGCCGCCCACCCGGGGCCAGCACGCCAAGCGAGCTTTTTAGCGCCTGCTCTATCTCCTCCAGCTCACTGTTCACCCAAATGCGCACCGCCTGGAAGGTACGGGTTGCGGGGTGTTTGAATTTGTCTTTCACCGGCATCGCGGCGGAAATGACTTCCGCCAGCTCTTTGGTTCGGGTCATCGGTTCCACGCGGTTGCGCTCAACGATGGCACGGGCGATACGTTTACCAAAGCGCTCTTCACCGAAGGTTTTAATCACCCAGGCGATATCCGCTTCTTCAGCCGTTTGCAGCCATTCAGCGGCAGACTGGCCGCGAGTTGGGTCCATACGCATGTCCAGCGGGCCATCGCGCATAAACGAAAAACCGCGCTCGGCATCGTCAAGCTGCGGTGAAGAAACGCCAAGATCGAGAAGAATCCCGTCGATCTTACCAACGAGATCGCGCTCGGCGACGTAGTCCGCCAGCGCAGAGAAAGGGCCATGCACGATGGAAAAGCGTGGATCATCGATGGTCTTCGCCACCGCAATCGCTTCTGGATCGCGATCGATCGCAATCAAACGCCCCTGCTCGCCAAGCTGCGAGAGGATCAGGCGCGAGTGACCACCGCGACCAAAGGTGCCATCAATATAGATACCGTCCGGGCGAATATTCAGGCCGTTAACCGCTTCGTCCAGCAGTACCGTGGTGTGTTTAAAGTTTTCCATCATATTTATAAGGACAAATCCTGCAATCGCTCCGACAGCGCCCCTGAAGCAGATTGCTCAGCGTCGATATCTTCCTTGACCCGTTGATACCAGGCCGTCTCATCCCACAGTTCAAACTTGTTGAACTGCCCGACCAGCATCACTTCTTTGGTCAATCCGGCGTGTTGCCGTAAAACCGGCGCGATTAACAACCGCCCGGCATTATCCATCTGACATTCGCTGGCATGCCCTAACAGCAGCCGCTGCACGCGGCGCTCAACGGGATTCATGCTCGACAAACGCGATAGCTTTTGCTCGATAATTTCCCATTCGGGCAGAGGATAAAGCAGCAGGCAGGGGTGATGGATGTCAATGGTACAAACCATTTGACCGGTAGCGCTCTCGATCAACGTGTCCCGATATCGGACAGGGACGGCTAAACGCCCTTTGTTGTCGAGATTGACTAACGTTGCCCCTCGGAACATGCCAGCCTCACCCCTTATTACCACTTTAACCCACAAATTCCCACTCAAAGGAGTTTACGGAGCAGAGGAAAAGCTTGTCAAGCCAGCATGAATGCCAACAGAGTCCAAAATACCGCTATTTAAGGCCGACAATAGCTCTGATTAAAAATTATCCAACAGACGAGGCAAATTAACGTCATGAATACCCGCAAGAAAAATACAAAGGGATTCACATCACGTTAACGCGACTAAATATCATCAAAAGAATATATAAAGTGTCAGTTTGCGACGCGAGCGGCATTTTAGGACATTATGATGCGCGTTAACAGTCCCCTGTGGCGCGCCCCGGAGGGGAATGACGTCCCCTGGGCTCGCCCATTCTGGTAGGAGAGTTGAGAAGTGTTTGTTATTTCGGCAATCCGCGCGGCGAATGTAACAAAATAATACACAAATAATATATTTTTACTTTGTGTTCACAATAATAAGCGCGGTAGGGGGACAAATGAGGCGTATTAAATAGAGTGCTAACCAAAAATGAGGAATAATCTGAATATCCACATAAGAATAATGTTTTATGCAATGAAGGCGACATTTCGCCGCCCCATCGCAAAAAAGTTATCGACGGCTCAGGCTACCGCGACGATACAGATTACGGCGAATACGGCTCAAACCCGGTTTTGGCTTGCGCGGTTCATCAAGGCTTGCCAGCACAATCTCCAGCACGCGTTCAGCCACATCACGGTGACGCTGAGCAACCGCCAGCACCGGACACTGCAGGAAATCGAGCAGCTCGTTATCGCCAAAGGTGGCAATGGCCAGATCGGTCGGCAACTTACCCTCACGGCGCAGCGTCACATCCATCACGCCCTGTAGCAGCGCAAACGATGTAGTAAACAGCGCCTGCGGCATCGGGTGCGTCTCAAGCCATTTCTCGAACAGCTGCGCCGAGGCTTCACGTTCATAGCTATTGGCGTAGAGGAAGTGCACTTCGCGCGGATCGTCTTTCCAGGCGGTACGGAACCCCTGCTCGCGCAGATAGCTGACCGACAGTTCCGGCAGCGCGCCGAGATAAAGAACGGTTTCAGCCGGGAAGGTACGCAGCTCGGCGGCAAGCATTTCAGCGTCATCCTGGTCAGCGCCCACCACGCTGGTGAAGTGTTCGCGATCAAGGGCACGGTCAAGGGCGACAATCGGGAACGCATCGTTCGCCCAGCGCTGATAGAACGGATGCTCCGGCGGCAATGAGGTAGAAACAATGATCGCATCAACCTGACGCTGCAACAGATGCTCAATGCAGCGCATCTCGTTATCTGGCTGATCTTCTGAGCAGGCAATCAGCAGTTGATAGCCGCGCTGGCGCGCCTGACGCTCAAGATAGTTGGCGATGCGGGTATAGCTGGTGTTTTCCAGATCCGGGATGACTAACCCGATAGAACGCGTGCGTCCTGCACGCAGCCCAGCGGCGACCGCGTTAGGATGGTAGTTGTGCTCGCGCACGACCGCCATCACCTTTTCGACAGTTTTATCACTGACGCGGTACTGCTTCGCTTTGCCGTTAATCACATAGCTGGCGGTGGTTCGGGAAACACCGGCAAGCCGGGCGATCTCATCCAGTTTCACAATTGCCCCTTGCTTTATAAGTATAATCCGTAACATCTAAACGCAGAATGATCCGATCGGCAATAGGTTTTGTTCGCACTTATTGCTGATTTCGCAAAAAAAATCCCGACTTCAGGCCGGGCTACGATTAAGCGATGAGTTGTAGGCCGGATAAGCGAAGCGCCATCCGGCGAAACCGCGCAAGTAGCCGGATGGCGGCGTAAACCCCTTATCCGGCCTACCGTTGCTGGTTACGGCTTCAGCACAATACAATTAACGCATAATCTTGTCGCCGCGCGACAGGCCAACCACACCCGAACGCGCCACTTCAACGATTCGCGCCACGTCGCGCAGCGATGCCAGGAAGGCATCCAGCTTATCGCTGGTGCCTGCCAGTTGGACGGTATAGAGCGACGGCGTAACGTCGATAATCTGTCCACGGAATATCTCCGTATTCCGTTTCACTTCGTCACGGCCATAGCCGCTGGCCTGCACCTTCACCAGCATGATTTCACGCTCGACGTGCGCCCCCTGCCCCAGCTCGTTGACCCGCAGCACGTCCACCAGCTTATGTAGCTGTTTTTCGATCTGTTCAATGGTCTTCTCGTCGCCGACCGTCTGAATGGTCATGCGCGACAGCGTCGGATCGTCGGTAGGCGCAACGGTCAGGCTCTCAATGTTGTAGCCGCGTTGTGAGAAAAGCCCAATCACGCGCGACAGCGCCCCGGACTCGTTTTCCAGCAGTACAGATAATATCCGGCGCATAATCAGGTTCTCTCCGTTTTGCTCAGCCACATCT
>NZ_CBDKZX010000056.1:0-3300 GCF_965301105.1 Kluyvera sp. | reverse complement strand
TACAGATAATATCCGGCGCATAATCAGGTTCTCTCCGTTTTGCTCAGCCACATCTCGTCCATCGCCCCGCCGCGAATCTGCATTGGGTAGACGTGCTCGCTACCGTCGACGGCGACGTCGACAAACACCAGGTGGTTATTGCGCACCTGCTCCAGCGCCTCAGCGAGCTTACTCTCCAGCTCGTCCGGGCGGGTAATGCGAATACCGACATGCCCATAGGCTTCCGCCAGGCGCACAAAGTCTGGTAGCGACTGCATATAAGACTGGGAGTGGCGACCCGAGTAGATCATGTCCTGCCACTGTTTCACCATCCCCAGATAGCCGTTGTTCAGATTCAGCACCAGTACCGGCAGTTCGTATTGCAGCGCAGTCGACAGCTCCTGAATGTTCATCTGGATGCTGCCATCGCCGGTCACACAAATAACGGTTTCTTCCGGAAGCGCCATTTTGACGCCCAGTGCAGCGGGAAGGCCAAAGCCCATGGTGCCAAGACCGCCGGAGTTGATCCAACGACGCGGCTTATCAAACGGGTAGTACAGCGCGGCAAACATCTGATGTTGGCCTACGTCGGATGTCACGTAGGCATCCCCTTGAGTCAGCTTCCAAACGGTTTCGACCACCGCCTGGGGCTTAATCTGGTCACTCTTGTCGTCATACTTCAGACAGTGACGGGCGCGCCACTGTTCAATCTGCTGCCACCAGTCGCGAATGTCATCCAGCGGCTGGGCGACGCTTTCTTGATCCAGCAACTCGAGCATTTGATCGAGCACCAGACCCGCATCACCAACGATCGGAATATCCGCCGGTACCGTTTTGGAGATCGACGTCGGATCAATATCAATGTGCAGCACCGTGGCATCCGGGCAGTACTTCGCGAGATTGTTGGTGGTACGGTCATCAAAGCGCACCCCAACAGCGAAAATCACGTCGGAATGATGCATGGTCATGTTGGCTTCATAGGTACCGTGCATACCCAACATGCCTAGCGCCTGACGATGGGTCGCCGGGAAGCCGCCGAGCCCCATTAATGAGGAAGCGACCGGCAGGTTGAGTTTTTCTATCAACGTGCGCAGTTGCGTGTGGCACTCGGCATTAACCACCCCGCCACCGACGTATACCACCGGCTTTTTCGCTGCAATCAGCGTTTGCAGCGCGCGTTTGATCTGCCCTTTATGGCCAGTCGTGGTTGGATTGTAAGAACGCATACTGACCGCGTCCGGCCACACGTACGGCAGTTTGTTCGCCGGGCTAAGAATATCTTTCGGCAGATCGACCACCACCGGGCCAGGACGACCGCTGGCCGCCAGCCAGAAAGCCTTCTTCAATACCGTGGGAATATCTTCAGTCTGTTTCACCAGGAAGCTGTGCTTCACCACCGGACGGGAGATCCCGACCATGTCGCACTCCTGAAATGCGTCATAACCAATCAGAGAGGTTGCCACCTGGCCAGAAAGTACCACCAGCGGGATGGAATCCATGTAGGCAGTGGCAATCCCAGTGATGGCGTTCGTCGCCCCTGGACCAGAGGTGACCAGCACCACCCCCACTTCACCGGTGGCGCGTGCCAGACCGTCAGCCATGTGCACCGCCGCCTGTTCGTGGCGCACCAGCACGTGGTCAATGCCGCCAACCGTGTGTAGCGCGTCATAAATATCGAGGACCGCGCCCCCCGGGTAGCCAAATACCTGCTTTACGCCCTGATCGATCAACGATCGGACGACCATCTCGGCTCCTGACAACATCTCCATGATTTGCCTCCAGGCTTTACTTTCTTGATGACCGGGGAAGTCATTTTCCGACGGTCATGCGTCGACGGCGCGTCAGCCATCCACCGGCGCTGAATTAAGGTCACGACCTAACATAACCGCTCGCCACCAGGCAGGCAATTCACCCATCCGGCGTAGATGCAGTACCCAGAAGATAAAAAATAAAGAGAAAGGGGAAAATGATGGTGGATTACTTCAGCGATAAGAAAAGGAGAGCGTAGATACTCGGACGAATGGCGGCATTACAGCAAAACCTGCATTTTTCACTTTATCGAGGCCAATACCGCCGGCAGACAACAGAATAATATTTTAATTTTTTAATCACTGACAAGATAAACAGGATGCCAATGCATCCTGTTTATAGCGACGACATTATTGCTGGCGACAGGCATTAACCAGCAGTTCTTCCATCCACTGGTGGCCCTTATCCCGCCCGGCCGCTTCATGCCAGGAAAGATAGCAGGTACGGCTATTTAACTTCAACGGCAGCGGTAATACCTGCAGGTTCAGCTGTTCGGAAAACTCTTCCGCTAAACGGCGCGGCGCAATGGCGACCAGATGAGTTTGGGACACCACATTTAAGACGCTGACCAGCGCCATCCCCTGATAGGCAATACGGCTTTGTTTATCCACCGAGTCGTACCACGGTTGACTAAAAGACGCATAGCGATCCAGAGAAACCACCGCATGTTCTTCCTGATAAAGCTCAGATTCCGAAACCGGACCATTAATACGTGGGTGTTTCTTGCTGACCACCAACACCATTTCGTCATTAAATAACGGAACACAAGCAAATTCAGGGCGACGGAACTCTTCATAACCCAGAACAAACTCAATTTCCTGATAACGCAGTTGATGTTCAGTATTTTGATTTAAGGATGATTTAAACACCATATGAATATGTGGCGCGACTTCATTCACCTTATTTAAGATAATAGAGGTCAGATAATTATCCAGCGGGCTGCACACGCACAGATTAAATACGCGTTCGCTGCTCAGTGGCTCAAAACCGGAACCCGGCAGTTCATTCTGCACCAGTTGCAGCGCCTGACGGATAGAGCCGAAGAGCTGAAAAGCGCGCGCCGTCGGCTGAATGCCGCGACCATAGCGAACAAAAAGCTCGTCGTTAAACATGACCTTCAAACGGGCGACAGCATTACTTACCGCCGGTTGCGACATACCCAGCATATGCGCAGCGCGGGTAATATTTTGCTCCTGCATCACCGCATCGAAAACCGTCAGTAAATTTAAATCGACCATTCGCAGTTGTGGTTTCGTTCCTTCGTTTGTCGATACACGCGGCTTCTCCGGCGCGTTAATTACGTTATCAGACTCCATGATCATACAAAACTCCCTTTGCGGAAACGCAATAATATGTTGAGGCTATATGATTTACCATGCATATAAGATCCAAGAAAGAGAATTAAATAAAAATAGGAATATATAAAGATACAAAGAGCGCCTTTAACTCAATAAAGTTTCTCTTATTTATATCACCAAACGAATGACACTTAGTTTACCAATAGCTCCCGCG
>NZ_CBDKZX010000055.1:0-28550 GCF_965301105.1 Kluyvera sp. | reverse complement strand
TGGGTATCGCGTTCGAACCGGAACAGTATCAGGCGCTGAACCCGTTCTGGATCATCATTGGTAGCCCGATTCTGGCCGCTATCTACAACAAAATGGGCGACACCCTGCCGATGCCGACCAAATTCGCGATTGGTATGGTGCTGTGCTCCGGTGCGTTCCTGATTCTGCCGCTGGGCGCGAAATTCGCTACCGACGCAGGTATCGTTTCCGTTAACTGGCTGATCATCAGTTACGGCCTGCAGAGCATCGGCGAACTGATGATCTCTGGTCTGGGTCTGGCAATGGTTGCACAGCTGGTTCCGCAGCGTCTGATGGGCTTCATCATGGGTAGCTGGTTCCTGACTACCGCTGGCGCAAACATCATCGGCGGCTATGTCGCTGGCATGATGGCGGTGCCGGAAAACGTAACCGACCCGGTGATGTCTCTGGAAGTGTATGGCCGCGTGTTCCTGCAGATTGGCGTTGTCACTGCCGTTATCGCCGTGCTGATGCTGCTGACGGCACCGAAACTGAACCGTATGACTCAGGACGACTCAAAGCCTGCTGCTGACGGTAAAGTCGCTTCCGCATAATGTCATCGGGAAACGAATAATTTTGGGCCGCTAACGTATGTTAGCGGCTTTTTTTTTATCTGCGCAGGCACTAACATACTTTCATATCCATTGGCCGCCCTTCTGCCAACGGACAACAAAAATAATCATAGTCTGAAGGAGTTACCCATGAAATTGTTCTACAAACCCGGCGCCTGTTCCCTCGCATCGCACATCACGCTGCGGGAAAGCGGAAAGGATTTCACGCTGATCGGCGTCGATCTGATGCACAAACGTATGGAAAACGGTGACGATTTCCTGAAGGTCAACCCGAAAGGCCAGGTTCCCGCCCTGCTGTTGGACGACAATACCCTGCTGACTGAAGGCGTGGCGATCATGCAATATCTCGCCGATAGCGTCGCGGACCGTCAACTGCTGGCGCCGGTCGGCAGCATTAACCGCTACAAGACGCTGGAGTGGCTGAACTTCATCGCCACCGAGCTGCACAAAGGCTTTACTCCACTGTTCCGCCCGGATACGCCGGAAGACTACAAACCGACGGTTCGTGCGCTGCTGGACAAAAAGCTGGCCTATATTGATGAGTCGCTGGCTGGCGCACAGTGGATCAGCGGTTCTCGCTTTACCATTGCCGATGCTTACCTGTTTACCGTGCTGCGCTGGGCCTTTGCCGTGAAGATGGATATGGCGGGGTATCAGAATATTGCGGACTATATGGCTCGCGTTGCGGCGCGTCCGGCTGTTGCCGCGGCGCTGGCGGCGGAAGGGTTGAAATAATCCGTTTTTACTTCGTCCGGGCTACATCGCACGTGCAGATTACGCGAACGTAGCCCGACAAAGCGCTGCATTCATTGCAGCGCTCGGTGCTAAGTTACAGTTGCGTGGCACTAAAGCAGTGCTCTGGCTTCGCGATCAGGTCCTGTGCAGCAACAACCTGCAGTTCATACTCGCCCATCGTTTTGGTCGTCAGCATAATTTCATACACTGCCGCCGTCACATGCTCAAGCGCATCGCGCAGCGTTGCCCCCTGTAAGAGCTTAACCAGCAACAGGCCGCTGGTGACATCACCAACGCCAACCGGGTGGCGAGAACCAAAATCAATCAGCGGACGACTGATGTGCCATGCGGCATCGGCGGTGACCAGCAGCATCTCAAAACGATCGACGCTGTAGCCTGCGCGCGCCAGATGTTTCACCAGGACAATTTCCGGCCCCTGGGCGATCAGTTCGCGAGCCGCACTGATGGCTTCACTCACGCTGTTAACTTCGTGACCTGAGAGAATCTCCAGCTCAACCAGGTTCGGCGCGATAATATCGCTCGCCGGCAGCGCATAGCGTTTGTGGAACTCCGCCACGCCCGGCGCCACGATGCAGCCTTTTTCCGGATGGCCCATCACCGGGTCACAGAAATATTTCGCCTGCGGGTTCGCCGCTTTAACCTGACGCACAATGCCGAGGATATGCTCGCCCTGCTCCGCAGAGCCAAGATAGCCGCTCAGCACCGCATCACAGCGCTTAAGCTGATCGATAGACGCAATGCCCTGCACAATCTCCGTCAGATGCGCAGGCGGCATCACACAGCCCGTCCATTGACCATATTGGGTGTGATTGGAAAACTGCACGGTATTCAGCGGCCAGACGTTGGCGCCGAGGCGACGCATAGGAAATTCCGCGGCGCTGTTGCCGGCATGCCCGAAAACAACGTGGGATTGAATGGCGAGGATGTTGTTCATTGGTTCTACTCAGACGACATAAAAAGAAGGGGGCGTAGTTTCCCACGCCCCCCTGTTTCTGAAAATTACTTCCAGCAGATCAAACAGTAATTCTTCTTACCGCGACGTAACAAGGTGTAACGCCCGAACAGAATATCGCTGTCTTTGAAGAAATATTCCGGGTCAGCCTGTTTCTCACCGTTGATGGTGACCGCATTGGAGGCAATGGTCTTACGCGCCTGCCCACGAGACGGCTGAAGCTCAGAGTCTACCAGCGCCTGCATCAGGTCGGCGCCTTTTTCCATCTCAACCATCGGTACGCCGTCCTGCGCCAGCTGCTCGAAGTCAGCTTCGCTCAACGCGCTCAGAGAACCGCTGAACAGGCTCTCGGTGATACGTTTTGCCGCCACCAGGCCTTCTTCGCCGTGAACCAGACGGGTGACCTGCTCGGCCAGTACATACTGGGCACGTGGGGCTTTGCCGCTGTTTTTGTCTTCTTCTTCCAGCGCATTGATCTCTTCAATGTCCATGAAGGTGAAGAACTTCAGGAAGCGGTAAACGTCAGCATCCGCGGTGTTGATCCAGAACTGATAGAATTTGTACGGGCTGGTTTTCTTCGGATCCAGCCAGACTGCGCCGCCTTCGGTTTTACCGAATTTGGTGCCATCCGCTTTGGTGATCAGCGGAACGGTAAGGCCAAATACCTGGTTCTGATGCAGACGACGGGTCAGGTCGATACCGGAGGTGATGTTGCCCCACTGGTCGGAACCGCCAATCTGCAGCGCGACGCCGTGCAGTTTGTTCAGGCAGGCAAAGTCATAGCCCTGCAGCAGGTTGTAGGAGAACTCGGTAAAGGAAATACCCTGGTCGTCACGATTCAAACGCTGCTTCACCGCTTCTTTGTTAATCATCTGGTTAACAGAGAAGTGCTTGCCGATATCACGCAGGAAGGTCAGCACGTTCATGCCGCCAAACCAATCATAGTTGTTGGCGGCAATCGCGGAGTTCTCGCCGCAGTCGAAATCGAGGAACGGTGCAACCTGTTTGCGGATTTTATCCACCCACTCCTGCACGGTGTCTTCGGTATTCAGCTTACGCTCGGCGGCTTTAAAGCTCGGGTCGCCAATCAGACCAGTAGCGCCGCCCACCAGGGCAACAGGCTTATGGCCCGCCTGCTGGAAGCGTTTCAGGCATAACAATGGAACAAGATGCCCCAAATGCAAGCTGTCAGCGGTAGGATCGAAGCCGCAATAGAGCGCGATCGGGCCTTGCGCCAGTCGCTCTGCTAACGCTACCTCGTCCGTTACCTGGGCAACTAGCCCCCGCTCTTGCAGTTGTTTAATCAAGTTACTGCTTGCCATCAAATTCTCCATGTATATACGACTGCACCTTTGCCGGTACACGACTTTTCGCCAGACGCGAAAGCTCTATAGAATAAAGCGCTGAGGGCGTCAGCGCTAGCGCTTAAAACAACAAATTTGGGGGATTACGGCGCCAGACGGTCGATTTTCCACGCGCCATCTTCACGTTGGTATAAAAAACGGTCGTGAAGACGATGTTCACCGCCCTGCCAGAATTCCATCTGCTCAATAGAGACGCGGAAACCGCCCCAGAAACTCGGCAACGGCACTTCGCCCTGCTGGAATTTCTGCTTCAGCTCAAGGAATTTGCTTTCGAGGATCCCGCGCGCAGAAATGCGGCTGGATTGCTTGGAAACCCATGCGCCAATCTGACTGTCGCGCGGGCGGCTGTGGAAATACTTCACGACTTCAAGGGTAGACAGACGCTCCGCCTTGCCGATCACCATTACCTGACGCTCCAGCATGTGCCACGGGAACAGCAGGCTGATACGCGGATTCTTCTCCAGTTGGTGCGCTTTGCGGCTCCCCAGGTTGGTGTAAAACACCAGCCCTTTTTCGTCGTAGTGCTTCAGCAGAACGATTCGCTGATACGGCTGACCATTTTCATCAACCGTCGCCACCACCATGGCCGTCGGATCGGCTAACTTTGCCTCGCAGGCCTGAGAGAGCCAGCGCTCAAAAAGCGGCAGAGGTTCTGCAGGAAGGTCGTGGCGACGCAGGCCGCCACGGGTGTACTCTCGGCGCAGATGCGCGATTTGCTGTAGTTCGTCGTTGTCAGACATGGCGTTTGGACTAGTCATCATTGGGTGACGTTATTGTGCGCCGCTCGCCTGAAAATCTCAACGCTTGGGATTTTGTAACTGACAGTTATTCAGTACGATACGGTCACGTTTGTAGACGGTTGCCTCATTACCTTTCGACCAAAAGACATAGATACCGTCGGTATAGCGTGCGCCTGAAGCCGAGACGCCCTGCGCCAGATTGAGCTGCTGGTTGTCATAAATGAAGCTCACCTGCTGACGTGGGTTATTGAGATGCACCGTCAACGGTTTCTCATCACACTGGTATTCCAGCGTGTCAGTTTGCATCCGCTCCATAAATTGGTTGTAGGCGCTACAGCCGGAGAGCATCAAAGGGAGGGCAACAATAAGCAATTTTTTCATATTTTCTGAGCCTTTAGACATTCCTGGTCAAGGAGTGATTGTCCCACTCCCGTTTGCCTTTAGTCTATCGGCCCAGTGTAAAAGAAGATGTCAGTTAACTCTTATTCTTCTGCGGGTTGGCGGGAAAAATTGCCCCAAGTACCGTCGCTTGCGATGCGCCGGTGACCGACGGAAGGTTGCCAGGCAAGCCGGCAACCGTACGCCACGCCAGCCAGGCAAAAGCCAATGCTTCCATATCGTCACCGCTAATACCGTATTCATCGGTCGTCGCGACCTCAGTCCCGGCCAACAAACCCGCCAGACGAGCCATCACCAGCGGGTTACGGCTTCCCCCGCCACAGACCAGAAGGCGCTCACAGCCGCCGCTGAGCAGAACCTGCTCGCTGATAGTCACCGCCGTAA
The DNA here is from genome assembly GCF_965301105.1 of Kluyvera sp. Classification (NCBI taxonomy): domain Bacteria; kingdom Pseudomonadati; phylum Pseudomonadota; class Gammaproteobacteria; order Enterobacterales; family Enterobacteriaceae; genus Kluyvera; species Kluyvera sp. Next base: position 23,365 of record NZ_CBDKZX010000055.1, on the reverse strand, counting down.
GTTCCGTCAGGGTAGCCTGTACGTCCTGAGCACGCAGCCCAGGATAGCGAGCCAGGAATTGCGACAGCCATCCGTAGTTGAAGTACTCGCGCCCGGTACTTTTTGGCGCCGGGGCGGCGAAATAAGGATCGTTCAGCATGTCCTGTAACAAAGGTAAAATCACTTTGCCTTCGTTGGCCCACTCCGCATCCTTATCATAGGGTTTGCCAAGGTTGCGCCAGATCCAGGCATCGATCAGCATATTCCCCGGCCCGGTGTCAAAACCGCGCACAGGCTGGCCGGGAATTAAAAGGGAAAGATTGGCGATCCCGCCAATATTGAGAATCATACGGCGTTCACTGACATGCGCCAGCAGAGCCTGGTGGAATGCCGGTACCAGCGGCGCACCCTGCCCTCCCAGCGCCATATCGCGACGACGAAAATCGCCGACCACGCTGACACCGGTGCGTGCAGCGATGATGTTATTATCACCAATCTGCATAGTATGCGGCGCATCGCCAGTCGGCTCGTGCCACACGGTTTGACCGTGGCAACCAATCGCCACAATGTCCTGCGCTGCCAGCTTCTCTTGTGACATCAGCGCCAGAACGGCATCCGCAAAGAGATTCCCCAGCCGATTGTCCAGTTGTCCAAGCTGCGAGAGCGTCAGAGGCTGCCCCTGGCAAATGGCCAACACCGCCTCTTTCACTGCGATGGGAATGGGCCAGGAAAGACTAGCCAGCTGCGTCACGCTATTTTCATCAATGACCGCCAGCACCACATCCACGCCATCAAGGCTGGTCCCTGACATCACGCCAATATATCGCCCGGATTTCATACGCCGTCCTTAGTCAGCTATGCAAAGTTAACACTCCAGCATAAAGTGCCACGTAATGCTATTAACCAATAAAAAATTTTAACAATATGGTGCTCTTTTTTCGCAAGAATCTCAGGAGGGACGCTGTTTCCCTTGCGTTTACCGTTGGTTAAGCCAGGATGGTTTATTATGGTTAATAATGAATGCGGAATATATGACCGCCCCGATCAAATACCATATAATTGTTTAGTACGGATGCTCATGAGAGCAATTCTTAGTGAACTGGAGATTCATAATGATGTTACGTGTATTGGCTGTTTCAATGATTGGTTTATCCCTGGCCGGATGTGTCAACAACAGCGGTTTGTCAGGTGATGTTTACTCTGCATCCGAAGCGAAACAGGTCCAGAACGTGACCTACGGTACCATCGTACACGTTCGTCCGGTACAAATTCAGGGTGGCGATGACAGCAACGTGATTGGCGCTATCGGCGGTGCGGTACTGGGCGGCTTCCTGGGTAACACCGTTGGCGGCGGTACTGGTCGTTCTCTGGCAACCGCAGCGGGTGCTGTCGCAGGCGGCGTAGCCGGTCAGAGCGTTCAGGGTGCGATGAATAAAACCCAGGGCGTTGAACTGGAAATTCGTAAAGATGACGGCAACACCATCATGGTGGTGCAGAAACAGGGCGATACTCGCTTCTCTGCTGGTCAGCGCGTCGTGATGGCGAGCAATGGCCGACAGGTTACTGTGTCTCCGCGTTAATGTTCTCCGGGTACGCGCTTGCAACAAGCGCGTACCCATATCTCTGCCTTTACCCTTTCCTCATTAATATTCATACGACAAATATATAATAGTTATTCACCCTATCTATTATTTGCGCGCGGACAATATTTCTTTACGTGAAATCAATTAAACTTGAGTCTTATAGGGCCAGGATGCCTCATTGCTTGCAGTGCTTAGCGTACACAGGACTCATATATGCTTTTAAAATTCCCCCTGCAGCGTTTTTTGATTTATATCACGATTTGCTTGATTGGTATTCTATTACTCAATCACTTTTCTAATGTTTTTATTCGCCATGTCCCGGCGATTGCACCTATTTTGTTTCCTACGCTTACGATGTTTCTGATGGTTTTCCATACCATGATTGCGGTATTCATGGTCATGAAATACCTCTGCGATCGACGTCGGCTCTACCTGATGGCCATCGCCTGCGCCTTCGCGAGCTCAGCGGTGCTGATGCTCGGTACACTAAACAGCTATCCTACGTGGTTCCTGTGCGGTGCATCAGATAATATTAACTATAATGACGCCCTGATATTTTATTTCTTCCGCAATATCATAATGGCGGTTTTGTTTATTACCTCCGTGGTGCTGTACGCGATAAAATCGCGCGATATGCATAGCATGCGGAATCATATTTTTATCTTAGGCGGATTGTTCGGGTTCGCCATTGTCATGCTGGTATTATCGTGGCTCTACTCCAGCCATGATTCTTTATTGAGCGTTAAGCTCGTTGATAATAACACTTTCCAGTACAGCGAATTTTGGAACAACATTGTCAACTGGGCATTAGTTGTAATATGGTTAATCACACTATTTACGCTTATCTTTACGACACAGCTGAACAATATTTTCTGGTACAGCGGCGCATTTTTCTGCGCTTGTTATATCTTCACCCTGCTGGTCCTGATGTCCGGTCAGGATACCGCCAGCTACAGCTGGTATCAGGCACGGTTGTTCGAAACCATTTCCACCCTGTTCCTGATCTTTGTGCTGTTCTGCGACGTGTTTACCCTCTACCGTCAGTCCAACACCAAGTATCTCAACTCATACCAGAACTCGATCCGCGATCCTTTGACGCGGTTGTTTAATCGCAGCTACTTTTATGACTCATTTACCGCCCTGCAGCCGACGATCGCCAACGGCCATCCGGTGTCGGTTATCGTCAGCGACCTCGACCACTTCAAGCGCATAAATGATAAGTACGGCCATCTGCAGGGGGACAAAGTTATTCAGTTTGTCGCCAGGGTACTGCAGGACTCTGTGCGCCAGAACGACGTAGCGGCGCGTATTGGTGGCGAAGAGTTCGCGCTACTGTTGGTCAATACCTCGCCTGAGGTGGCGCGCACGATTGCAGAACGTATCCGCCTGGCCATCAGTCAGCATGATGCAGGCAGCAGCAATGCCCAGCTGCCGGAGTCAATCACCATCAGTATGGGGGTGTTTACCGCCACGGATCTGTCCGTTTCGGTAGAAGAGTGCGTACGGCGTGCCGATGAGGCCATGTACCGCGCGAAAGCGGCGGGACGAAACCGGGTCGTCGTCTGGGAGTAAGTGAAAAAAACCCGCGAATTTCGCGGGTTTTTCATATCAATCTCGGGATTGCAGCTCGATGATATTCTGCTCAAGCTTACGAATAAGCATGATAAGCATCTCAAGCTCCTCAGCGGAGATGCCAGCCAGAATATCGCCGCGCGTGTGGCTGATAACCGCTTCCATTTCCTCGATCAGAGGCTCAGCTTTCTCCGTTAACTTAATGCGTTTAGCACGACGGTCGTTGGCACAAGTCTGACGGGATATCAGCCCCTTCTCTTCCAGCTGATCCAGCGTTCGGACGAGAGACGGCTGCTCAATGCCAATCGCTTTAGCCAGTTGGATTTGCGACTGCTCGGGTGGAAGCTGATGAATATTATGCAGCGTGACCCAGTGCGTCTGCGTGAGTTCCAGAGGTTTGAGGCGATGGTCAATCAGAGCACGCCAAATGCGCACCAACCGTGCCAGATCAGAACCTAGTGGCGATTCCAATTTCATCTCCTTATAATTAGCTTGCTAAGTTATTATACTGATTTTAGAATAGTGTGCAGTAATTAAATTAGCAAAACAAATGTATTGCCACGTGCACGCAAACCAGATCTATGCTTTACACTGTTTCAAATCATGTGATTTTATGTCAAAACACGACACACTATCGAGCTATAACTCTTCAATTGCAAAGGATTTCTGCTTGTGAAGCTGACTCTCCACATACCGGGACTGCCTCTACAAGACCTCGTCGTCGGTGCTTCAATTTATTTTCCACCTGTATTTAAGGCTGTCCTTCTCGGCTTCCTTTTCTGGCTGATTCTGCACCGTTTGTTACGCGACTGGATGTACGCGGGCGATATCTGGCATCCGCTATTAATGGATCTCTCTTTCTTCGCGCTCTCGGTCTGCCTTGCGCTGCTACTGTTGGTCATGTGGTGATTTAATCCAATGAAAAAATTAAAATATTTCTCAACGCTGCTGATTGCTGCCCTGGCCATTATTGCCGTCTGGATGGTGTGGAATTACTACATGCAGTCACCGTGGACGCGCGATGGAAAAATCCGCGCTGAGCAGGTTGATATCACGCCGCAGGTATCGGGAAGTATTCTGAGTCTGAACATCAAGGATAACCAGTACGTGAAAGCCGGCGACGTACTGTTTCAGATAGACCCGACGCCGTGGAAAATCGCCATCATGAATGCGGAAGCAAAAGTGGCGAAAGCCCAGTCGGACCTGCTGCGGGCAAAACATGAAGTTGAGCGCCGTCGTGGTCTGTCGCAAAACTTTATCTCTGCCGAAGATATCGATACCGTCAACATCGCGCTAAAAGTGGCGCAGGCTAATGCTGACGCCGCCAAAGCGGAACTGGAGCACGCACGTTGGCAGCTATCGCAAACCGAGGTCAAAGCCCCCGTTGACGGCTGGGTCACCAATCTCACGACGCGCGTCGGTAACTATGCCGCCGTCGGTCACCCGGTTTTCGCGCTGATTGATAGCCACTCCTTCTATGTCGTCGGGTACTTTGAAGAGACTAAGCTTCGCCATATCCGTGAAGGCGACCGCGCCGATATTGTTCTGTATAGCGATGATAAAAAGTTACAGGGTCACGTATCCAGCATTGGCCGCGCGATTCACGACCAGAGTCTGGCCACTGACGGCAAGCTGGTTGCGGATATCAAACCGACCATCCCATGGGTACGTCTGGCCCAGCGCGTACCGGTGCGCATAGATCTAGGCGCGCTGCCGGCTGACACGGTACTGGTCGCGGGTACCACCTGTACCGTCTCAATCGTGAGTGACCGACAATGACTTTTCCGGCGTTGACCTGGCAGTCACTGCCCTGGTTTAAAGCGACGCCGCCGCAATGGCGTTATGCGTTGCGTAACGCTATTGCCATGTGCCTGGCGCTGAGTTTCGCCTACTGGCTGGATCTTGATGAGCCCTACTGGGCAATGACCTCCGCAGCCGTGGTGAGTTTCCCGACCGTCGGCGGGGTCATCAGCAAAAGCCTCGGACGTATTGCCGGCAGTCTGCTGGGGGCTGGCGCGGCGCTGATTATCGGCGGACATACGCTGACTGACCCATGGCTGTTTCTGTTTGCAATGTCCGGCTGGCTCGCGCTCTGCACCTGGGCGTGCGCGATGTACACCAACAACGTTGCCTATGCCTTTCAGCTCGCGGGCTATACCTGCGCCATTATCGCGTTCCCGATGATTAACGTCGTCGACGCCACGAAGCTGTGGGAAATTGCCCAGGCGCGCGTCTGTGAGGTGATCGTCGGTATTTTAAGCGGCGGGCTGATGATGATGATTTTACCCAGCACCTCCGATGGCACCACGCTGCTTAGCGCGCTGAAAAATATGCACGCGCGGCTGCTGGAACACGCCAGTATGCTGTGGCAACCCGTCACCACCGACGCCATTCGCAGCGCACACCAGAGCGTTATCGCGCAAATCCTCACCATGAATCTGCTGCGTATTCAGGCGTTCTGGAGCCACTATCGCCTGCGTCGGCAGAATACGTTATTAAACTATCTGCTCCATCAGCAGTTGCGTCTGACCAGTGTGATTTCCAGCCTGCGCCGCTTGATGCTCAACTGGCCCAACGCGCCGCAGAATTTACGTCCGGTACTGGAATCACTGTTGCAGGCGCTGGCCAGACCCGATTGCGATGCCTACACCGTCGCACGTATTATCGCCCCTCTGGCGCCCAGCGATCCGCAGGACTACCGACATCATGCATTCTGGAGCCGGCTCCGCTATTTTTGCCGTCTCTATCTGACCACCAGCCATTGGCTGTTACGGCTGCAAAATGCAACCGCGGTCAGCGAATTTAACGTTCCCGCCGCCCCCGCCTTGATGCGTCACACCGACCACGCCGAAGCGGCCTGGAGTGGCATTCGCACCTTTTTTGCCCTCGTCAGCGTGGGAGCCTTGAGCATCAGCACGCAGTGGGAGTCCGGCGCGGCAGCGCTGACGCTGGCCGCCATCTGCTGCGTGCTCTACTCTAACGTCCCCTCGCCGTTCAGCTCACTGACGCTGCTGATGCGTACGCTGATTCTGCTGTCCATCTTCAGCTTCGGCGTCAAGTTTGGCCTGATGGTGCAAATCAGCGACCTGTGGCAGTTCATGCTGTTCCTGTTCCCGCTGCTGTTGACGATGCAACTGTTAAAGCTGCAAATGCCGAAACAGGCGCGGCTATGGGGCTCGTTGATTGTTTTCATGGGGTCGTTTATCGCCGTCACCAACCCACCGGTTTACAATTTTGGCGATTTTCTCAATGATAACCTGGCGAAAATTATCGGTGTGGGGTTGGCATGGCTGGCTTTCGCCGTGCTGACGCCCGCGTCAGACGCGCGCAAAAGTCGCCGCCATATTCGTGCGTTACGCCGTCACTTCGTCGACCAACTCAGTCGTCACCCTTCCAGCAGCGAGCACGAGTTCGAATCGCTGGTGTACCATCACGTCAGTCAGTTGAGTACTAGCCAGGATGAGCAGGCACGGCGCTGGCTGCTGCGTTGGGGGGTGGTACTGCTGAACTGTTCGCATGTGGTTTGGCAGCTGCGCGACTGGGAATCACGATCGGACCCGCTCTCTCAGGTACGAGATATGTGCATTAGCTTATTGCGTGATGTCATGAGTGAGCGCGGCGTTCAGCAACGCCCGCTGGCCGCCACGCTTGAGGAACTCCAGCGCATTTGCCAAACCCTCTCCCATCACCACCAGCCAGCGGCTGCCGAGCTGGCATCAATTCTCTGGCGACTGTACTGCTCACTCTCGCAGCTTGAGACGGCACCGGCACCCGGCACGCTGACCGAGCAAACGGCGTAAAGAAAAAATAGCCCGGCGACGCCGGGCTATGAAGGTGATGATTACGGAACGTCGTAACCCAATGCGGCTTTACGAATGCGGAACCACTGCTGGCGCGTCATGTCGAGTGATTGCGCAACGATCGCCGAGCGCACGCGCTCAATTTTGCCGGAACCGATAATCGGCAGCGGCTGCGACGGTAGACGCATGACCCACGCATAGACCACCTGCTCGATGCTGCCCGCGTTCAGCTCGTTTGCCACCTTCGCCAGCTCGTCACGCAGCGGCTGGAACTCCTCGTCGTTAAATAAACGCCCGCCCCCCAGGCATGACCAGGCCATCGGACGGATACGCAGTTGTTGCAGCTGATCCAGCGTGCCATCCAGCAGCGTTGGCTGGTGAATCGGCGAAATTTCAACCTGATTCGTCGCCAGCGTAAAGGGCAGCCGCGACTGCAGCAGCGCGAACTGCGCAGGCGTAAAGTTAGAGACGCCGAAATGACGTACTTTGCCACTCTGGTGCAGTGCGGTGAACGCCTGCGCCACTTCATCCGCATCCATTAGCGGGTCCGGACGGTGAATCAACAGCAGATCGATCACATCCGTCGCCAGGTTACGCAGAGACTGCTCAGCGCTGTGAATGATGTGGTTACGATCGGTAATGTAGTGGCCCAGCGCATGCTCTGGCTTGGCGGTGGTGGCGATACCGCACTTGGTGACAATTTCCATGCGCTCGCGCAGATGCGGCGCCAGCTTCAGCGCTTCACCAAACGCCGCTTCGCACTGATAGCCACCGTAGATATCCGCGTGATCGACGGTCGTCACGCCGAGATCCAGGTGTTCCTCAATAAAGCTCACCAACTGGCGCGGGGACATGTTCCAGTCCATCAGACGCCAGTAGCCCATCACGAAACGTGAAAATTCCGGGCCCTGAGGCGCCAGGGTAATACGTTGAACCATAACCACTTCCTCAATGAAAAAATATCAATCGAGTATACGCACTTTTGCGCTTAAAACAGTGAGGGCTGCTGAGGTTCTTCCGCGTCGGGCGCTTTACCTGCGCGCAATTTGCGCAGTAGCCGCTGACGGCACAGCCGCAGCACCTCCTGTTTTTGCGCATCGCTCATATTCTGCCAGTGAAAACGCTCATCGCGGCTGCGAAAACAGCCACGGCAGAAACCGCGTTCATCCGACTGACAAATTCCCCGGCACGGACTTTGAACCGGGAAGAACTCCAGTTGCTCCGCCACCTTAGCCCCCTATTTACCTCTTCATCCCTTCATTGAAGACGTTTAATTCAGCGGGCGCAACTTTTCTCCCGTTTGATGCGCGCCAGACGGCATTTTCAAAAATTCATTTGCATTAGACCAATCGGTCTATTACAGTGCCTGTCATGAGCAAATCGATTGAACATGATACCCGTGAACACATTCTGGCTACCGGCGAGCGTCTTTGCATGCACCGCGGTTTTACCGGAATGGGTCTGAGCGAACTCCTGAAAACGGCAGAAGTGCCTAAGGGCTCGTTTTATCACTATTTTCGTTCAAAAGAGGCGTTTGGCGTGGCCATGCTGGACCGGCATTTTGCCGACTATCACCAGCGGCTGGTGCAGCACTTCACGCAAGGCGCGGGAAACTACCGCGACCGCCTGCTGAACTACTACCAGCACACGCTCGAACAGTTTTGCCAGCAGGGGTTGATTAGCGGCTGTCTGACCGTGAAGCTGTCTGCTGAAGTGTGCGATCTTTCCGAAGATATGCGCGCTGAAATGAATAAAGGCGCCAGCCAGATTATGGTTTTGCTGGCGCAAGCGCTGGAAAATGGCCGCCGTGAAGGCTGCCTGACGTTCAACGGCGAAGCCGAAACCACTGCCCAGGTGCTCTACTCTCTGTGGCTGGGGGCGAACCTGCAGGCGAAAATTTCGCGCAGCTCGGCACCGCTGGAAAGCGCGCTGACGCACGTCAGGAATCTGATTGCCGCGCCGGAGTGATCCCGGCGTTTTTATTTCCTATACCACTAGACGACCGGTCTACTCAGGAGTCACCATGTCGCAAGAAAAACTGTTTACCCCACTGAAAGTGGGTGCGGTTACCGCCCCGAACCGCGTGTTTATGGCCCCGCTGACGCGCCTGCGCAGCATTGTACCGGGCGACATTCCTACTCCGCTGATGGCGGAATACTATCGCCAGCGTGCAAGCTCTGGCTTGATTATCACCGAAGCCACTCAGATTTCCGCTCAGGCGAAAGGCTACCAGGGCGCTCCGGGTCTTCACAGCCCAGAGCAGATTGCCGCCTGGCAGAAAATCACCGCTGGCGTTCACGCCGAAGACGGACGTATCGCCGTTCAGCTGTGGCACACCGGTCGTATTTCGCACAACAGCCTGCAGCCAAACGGTGAAGCCCCGGTGGCACCGTCTGCGCTGAGCGCCAATACCCGTACCTCGCTGCGTGACGAAAATGGCCATGCCATTCGCGTCGACACCTCGATGCCACGCGCGCTGGAAACCGCAGAAATCCCGGGGATCGTCAACGATTTCCGTCAGGCCATTGCCAACGCGCGTGAAGCCGGTTTCGACCTGGTAGAGCTGCACTCTGCGCACGGCTACCTGTTGCACCAGTTCCTCTCTCCTTCCTCTAACCACCGTACCGATCAGTACGGCGGCAGCGTTGAAAACCGCGCCCGCCTGGTGCTGGAAGTGGTTGATGCCGGTATTAAGGAATGGGGTGCCGAGCGTATCGGTATCCGCGTCTCGCCAATCGGCACCTTCCAGAACGTCGACAACGGCCCGAACGAAGAAGCCGATGCGTTGTATCTGATTGAAGAACTGGGTAAACGCGGCATTGCTTACCTGCACATGTCCGAACCTGACTGGGCCGGCGGCGTGCCGTACAGCGACGCGTTCCGCGAAAAAGTGCGCGCCCGTTTCCACGGCCCGATTATCGGTGCGGGCGCCTATACGCCAGAAAAAGCGGAAGCACTCATTGAAAAAGGATTAATCGATGCCGTGGCCTTTGGCCGCGACTATATCGCTAACCCGGACCTGGTCGCTCGTCTGCAGCGCAAAGCCGAGCTCAACCCGCAGCGCCCGGAAAGCTTCTACGGCGGCGGTGCGGAAGGTTACACCGATTATCCTACGCTGTGATCCTGCATTGATAGCGGCGGCGTTCCGCCGCTATACTAGTGAGATTATTCATAAGTAAGGACGAGGGATATCATGCGTTTACTGCATACCATGCTGCGCGTCGGCGATCTGCAACGCTCCATTGATTTTTACACCAAAGTTCTGGGCATGAAGCTGCTGCGCACCAGCGAAAACACCGAATACAAGTACTCTCTGGCATTTGTCGGTTACGGCGAAGAGAGCGACGAAGCGGTGATCGAGCTGACCTACAACTGGGGCGTGGATAAATACGAGCTGGGTACGGCCTATGGCCATATCGCCCTCAGCGTTGATAACGCCGCGGAAGCCTGCGAACGCATTCGCCAGAACGGCGGCAACGTAACCCGTGAAGCTGGCCCGGTAAAAGGCGGCACCACGGTGATTGCGTTTGTGGAAGATCCGGACGGTTATAAAATCGAACTGATCGAAGAAAAAGATGCCGGTAAAGGTCTCGGCAACTGATTCTCCTCGGGTGCGCTCGCGCACCCGTTTTTTTACCCGCCTTTCCAAGCCGCGGCAAAATTTGCCATAATGCGCGCTACTTTTTCTGAGTTAAGAGATTCTGATGTCCGACAATGCGCAACTTAATGGTCTATGCGACCGTTTTCGTGGGTTTTATCCTGTAGTCATCGATGTGGAAACTGCCGGATTCAATGCCAAAACGGATGCCCTGCTCGAAATAGCGGCAATTACGTTGAAAATGGATGAGCAAGGCTGGCTGATGCCGGACACCACGTTACACTTCCACGTTGAGCCGTTTGAAGGTGCCAACCTCGAACCGGAAGCACTGGCGTTTAACGGCATCGACCCTAATAATCCACTGCGCGGCGCGGTAAGCGAATACGATGCTCTGCATGCCATCTTCAAAATAGTGCGTAAAGGCATGAAAGACAGCGACTGCAACCGCGCGATTATGGTGGCGCACAATGCCACTTTCGATCACAGCTTTATGATGGCCGCAGCCGATCGCGCCTCGCTTAAGCGCAACCCGTTTCACCCCTTCGTCACCTTTGACACCGCCGCGCTAAGCGGGCTGGCGCTGGGGCAAACGGTGTTGTCTAAAGCCTGCATCGCTGCGGGCATGAATTTCGACAGCAGCCAGGCCCACTCTGCCCTGTACGATACCGAGCAGACGGCGATCCTGTTTTGTGAAATCGTCAACCGCTGGAAACGCCTGGGCGGCTGGCCGTTGCCCATCGCGGCTGACGAGTAGCGGCATAAAAAAAGCGACCCATGGGTCGCTTTTTTTGTTTCAGTGCCTGTTAGCCAATTACTCTGCTTTCGGCTCTTCCGCATATTTCGCTGCGGTTTCTTTGATCAGCGGCTGCAATTCACCACGCTGATACATTTCAATGATGATGTCGCAACCGCCGACCAGCTCGCCGTCAACCCACAGCTGCGGGAATGTCGGCCAGTTGGCGTATTTTGGCAGCTCCGCACGAATGTCCGGGTTCTGCAGGATATCAACATAAGCAAAGCGTTCGCCACAGGCAGAAAGTGCCTGAACGGCCTGCGCAGAGAAGCCACAGCTTGGCAGCTTCGGGGAACCTTTCATGTACAGCAGGATCGGGTTTTCAGCGATCTGGCGCTGAATTTTTTCAATTGTTTCGCTCATTATCTTGCTTCCTCAAACTTCTTTTTACGGCAGTAGTCCACCATTGTAGCGTTTTGCGGCCTGAACAGAAAATAACATTTTATTCACGCCTTACTATTTTATCGTCTGATGAGAGAAGTTGCCTTATAAATATGTGTTTATCGGCAGGCGGATAAAAAACTTGTTCATTTTTTAACTGAACCTGTATCAAATGATGTTTTTTTTTGCACTTGCTAACGAAACAGCGTTTTAGAGTGAAAAACACTATTAACATTTCGTGTTTTTATGGATTAGAATCGTTGAGTTTTGTAAACCATACCCAGGCAAGGATATTTAGCCTGCATACTCAGAGGGTTGTTCAGTGGCGCAGATAAAAAAATGGTCGTTCACGCTCTGTGCATTGTTGTTTACATCATTATCCTTCACGCCGTTGGCGCATGCTACAGGGCATGCCAAAACACCCACGGCGCAAAAGTCGCTTCCCGTAAAAGGCAGCGAACGTAAGAAAAAGAATACGGTCAGCAAATCCAACACCAAGAAAAAGACCGCCACTACCGTTACGAAGAAAAAAACCACATCGGTTGTCGCTAAAAAAGCGGCCCCCACCTCTCGCAAAACCGCCGCAACGAAAACCGCGAAAACGAGCGCGGTGAAAACCGCCAACGTGGTGACCACCTGTAAGACGACGCGTAAAGGCCATAAGAAAACCTGCACCACCAGCCCGGTAGAAACACAACCCACCACGATTGCGCAGGCACACAAGGTTCGTGTCCAGAAAGCGCAGAAAACCGCGATGAACAAACTGATGGGCCAGTTGGGTAAACCTTACCGCTGGGGGGGAAACTCACCGCGTACAGGCTTCGATTGCAGCGGCCTGGTTTACTATGCCTATAAAGACCTGGTGAATATCCGCATTCCCCGCACCGCGAACGAAATGTATCACTTACGCGATGCCCGCCCGGTGAACCGTAGTGAACTGGAAAGCGGCGATTTAGTCTTTTTCCGTACCCAAGGCCGCGGCACCGCCGATCACGTCGGCGTATATGTCGGTAACGGCAAATTCATTCAGTCGCCGCGTACCGGTCAGGATATTCAGATTACCTCGCTCAGCGAAGATTACTGGGTCCGCCATTACGTTGGCGCCCGCCGCGTGGTGACCCCGAAGACCATTCGTTAATCACTTACCCCGTTTGTTAATAAACGGGGTAAGCTTATCTTTTCTCTCACCTTTTAATTTGCTACTCTATCCATACTCAATACAGGGTTATTGAGAGTACACAATAATAAAAGGAGAGTAGCAATGTCGTTCGAATTACCTGCATTACCGTATGCCAAAGACGCTCTTGTTCCACATATTTCCGTGGAAACGCTCGAGTATCATTATGGTAAACACCACCAGACTTACGTTACCAACCTGAACAACATGATCAAAGGCACCGCGTTTGAAGGTAAAACGCTGGAAGAGATCGTGCGCACTTCTGAAGGCGGCGTGTTCAATAACGCAGCTCAGGTCTGGAACCACACTTTCTATTGGCACTGCCTGGCGCCAAATGCCGGTGGCGAACCGACCGGTGCTGTCGCAGAAGCCATTAATAAATCCTTCGGCAGCTTCGCAGAGTTCAAAGCGCAGTTCACCGATGCCGCTGTGAAAAACTTCGGCGCTGGCTGGACCTGGCTTGTGAAGAAAGCAGACGGCTCTCTGGCCATCGTGTCGACCTCTAACGCGGGCACTCCGCTGACGACCGACGCCAAACCGCTGCTGACCGTTGACGTGTGGGAACATGCTTACTATATCGACTACCGCAATGCGCGTCCGAACTACCTCGAGCACTTCTGGGCTCTGGTTAACTGGGCATTCGTAGCTGAAAATCTGTCAGCATAAGTAGCAAAAAACCCAGCGTCGCAAAGCTTCGCCGGGTTTGATTGATTAACGCAGAGGGAAACGCCTTCTGCGTTTTTTTGTTTACTGGCTGGCGAAGGCCTCTTCACCATGACGACGGCCGCTCATGAACACCACCAGCAGGGCCAGCGCGGCGACAATCGCCCCCATCACCGGCACAAAGCTGTAGCCCAGACCACCGGAAATCACCGCCCCACCGGCCACCGCACCCAACGCGTTACCCAGATTAAACGCCCCAATATTGACCGACGATGACAGCCCCGGCGCTTCGTGCGCCACACGCATGACACGCATCTGTAACGGCGGTACCACGGCGAAGGTTGCCGCGCCCCACACCACCATGCTGAACGCGGCACCGACCTGCGTTTGCGCAAGGAACGGTATGGCCAGCATGATAGCCATTAACAGCAGCAGGAACCCCTTCAGCGTGCCGCTGACTGAACGGTCAGCAAATTTGCCACCGAGGTAGTTACCGATGGAGAACCCAACGCCAATCAGCACCAGCATCAGCGTAATGAAGCCCGGCGTCGCATCCGTGATCGTACGCAACACTGGTGAGATATAGGTGTAAAGCGTAAACATCGCGCCAGCGCCGAGTACGGTGGTCAGCAGTGCGGAAAGCACCTGTGGGCGCACCAGCACCGACAGTTCACGTTTCACATCAGGTTTTTCACCCGCCCCGCCCTTCGGCAAGGACAACCACAGACCGATAATAGCGATAATCCCCAGTCCCGCAGTCGCCAGGAACGACATACGCCAGCCGATTGTTTCACCCAGCCAGGTTGCCGCCGGTACGCCGCCAATATTGGCGATCGTCAGGCCCATAAACATCGTCGCCACGGCGCTGGCCTGCTTATGCTTCGGCACCACGCTTGCCGCTACCACTGAACCCAGGCCAAAGAACGCACCGTGGTTCAGGCTGGTAATAATGCGCGACAGCATTAAGGTGGTGTAGTCCGGCGAGATGGCCGACAGCACGTTGCCAAGGGTAAAAATGGCCATCAGAAAGATCAGCGCGTTGCGGCGGGCACGATGAGAAAGCAGCAGCGTCATCAGCGGCGCACCGACCATCACGCCAACCGCATAGGCGCTAATCAGCATACCGGCAGCCGGGATCGAGACGTCAACGCCCTTTGCGATGACCGGCAGTAACCCCATCGGCGAGAATTCGGTGGTCCCTATGCCAAAAGCGCCAATGGCCAGCGCGAGTAAGGGAAAATTGATTTTCATGCAAAAGCTCCGATTGGCCGCACGACAGACGCGGCATGGCAATATAGGGCAAAAGCATGACATTAATCACAGAAAAGCAGAAGTGTACAAAACAGCAAAAGATTATTGCTAATTTGCTAACAATCAGACATGAGGGCGCGAACGCCCCCTCATGGAAGAATCAATGCAGAACAGCGGTAAGTCCAGCAGCGACGATCAACGCCAGCACAATAACGGTCGTGGTGAGTGACATCTTAAGTTCGGTACTCATCAATTTTTCTCCTTTTTATGACCACAGCAAAACTGAGCTCACTCATTTTTGCACAGATAATCGTAAAAATCTTCACAGATTTAGCAGGATGTTGGTTTTTGCTCTTCCACTTTGCGTCCGGATACGTCAAAATTCGACGCTTATTTATAAGCGTACCGGCCATTGACCCCCTCCTGTCGTCCTGTATCGTTTTCCTGGCGAACCGCAATCTACAAAATTGCGTCAGGGTGTATAAAGGCAAACGTTTTCGTTTCGAGTTTATCAGGGGCAGGCCAGGGTCTGGAGTGAGATGGAATGGCAACAATTAAAGATGTAGCGAAGCGCGCAAACGTTTCCACTACAACCGTATCACATGTAATTAACAAGACGCGTTTTGTCGCCGAAGAGACGCGGGAAGCGGTGTGGGCAGCGATTAAAGAGCTGCACTACTCCCCAAGCGCCGTTGCCCGTAGCCTGAAGGTCAACCACACCAAATCGATTGGTTTGCTGGCGACCAGCAGCGAAGCGGCCTACTTTGCTGAAATTATCGAGGCCGTTGAGAAAAACTGCTTCCAGAAGGGCTATACCCTGATCCTTGGCAACGCGTGGAACAATCTCGAGAAACAACGCGCCTACTTGTCAATGATGGCGCAAAAACGCGTTGATGGCCTGCTGGTGATGTGTTCCGAATATCCGGAATCCCTGCTCTCAATGCTGGAAGAGTATCGCCATATTCCAATGGTGGTGATGGACTGGGGCGAAGCCAAAGCCGACTTTACCGACTCGGTCATCGACAACGCCTTCGAAGGCGGCTATATGGCGGGTCGTTATCTGATCGAACGCGGCCACCGTGATATCGGCGTCATTCCTGGCCCGCTGGAACGTAACACCGGCGCAGGACGCCTGGCTGGCTTTATGAAGGCCATGGAAGAAGCGCAAATCAATGTTCCGGCAAACTGGATAGTCCAGGGTGACTTCGAGCCGGAGTCTGGCTATCGCGCTATGCAGCAGATTCTCTCCCAGCACCCGCGCCCTACCGCTATCTTTTGTGGCGGCGACATTATGGCCATGGGCGCGCTTTGCGCCGCCGATGAAATGGGGCTGCGCGTGCCGCAGGATATTTCGCTGATCGGGTATGACAACGTGCGTAACTCACGTTTCTTTACCCCGGCGCTGACCACCATTCATCAGCCGAAAGACTCACTTGGTGAGACGGCCTTCAATATGCTGATGGATCGTATCGTCAGCAAGCGCGAAGAGTCGCAGTCGATTGAGGTGCATCCGCGCCTGATCGAGCGACGTTCCGTGGCCGACGGCCCGTATCGCGATTACCGTCGTTAAGGGTTAACTGTGGGCGTCCTGAACGGGCGTCCGCAGCCACTCATCGTTTAGCGTCTCGCTATCCCCCAAATATTCCAGCAGCCAGCTTAATGCCGGCGACGCTTCGCTCTGTTGCCAGGTCAGACAACAGGCTGCATCCGGGAACGGATTCTCCAGTTCCAGCGCAACCCACTCTCCGCTTTCCAGCCACGGCTGCGCCAGATGTCCCGGCACCATCGCCGCACAAAGTCCGGCAGAAATACAGGTCTCCGACGACGACCAGTCCGGCACCACCACCCTCTTCTGGTTATCAAGCAGCCAGGTCGTTCGCTTGGGTAGCGACCGTGAGGTGTCTTCCCGCACCAGCGACGGCCAGTTGCGCAGCACGTCATCGCTCAGCGGCCCGTCCATCTTCGCGAGCGGATGCGTACTGGCCACCACGCAGTGCCAGTTGAGCATGCCCATGTCGCGAAAGGCAAAACGGCCACCAACCGGGATGGCCTGCGTCGCGCCAATCGCCAGCTCCACGCGCCCATCCGCCAGCGCATCCCAGACGCCGTTAAACACTTCCTGATAGACAATCAGTTCGACGTCGCTGAAGTGGCGATAAAAATCGACAATCAGCTGACGGGTGCGCTGAGGTTTCACGATGTTATCAACGGCAATCGCCAGCTGGCCGCGCCAGCCGTTGGCAATCTGCTGACACTGTTGACGGGTGATCTGCATTTTTTTGATAACAGAACGCCCTTCTTTAAGAAACCATGCTCCCGCAGGCGTTAATTCAACATCCCGATGGCGACGTTCAAACAACGGCACCGCCAGCCATTCCTCAAGCTGTCGCACCGTATAGCTTACTGCAGAGGGCACCCGGTGTAGCTCCTGCGCCGCGGCGCTAAAGCTACCGTTGCGCGCGACCGCATCAACCACTTCCAGAGAATATTCAGACCACATTTTCTGCCTGCAAAAAATTTGAATCCATGCCTCAAATATTAGCGTTTCACAACA
This sequence comes from Kluyvera sp., assembly GCF_965301105.1. Lineage (NCBI taxonomy): Bacteria > Pseudomonadati > Pseudomonadota > Gammaproteobacteria > Enterobacterales > Enterobacteriaceae > Kluyvera > Kluyvera sp. The sequence continues at coordinate 6,014 of NZ_CBDKZX010000055.1, read as the reverse complement.
GGGAATGCACTCTCTACACTCAGCGGCACAGTGTGAACTACGATAAAAAAGGCAATTTATGCAACCTGGGAAAGGATTTTTAGTCTGGCTCGCGGGACTGAGCGTGCTGGGCTTCCTGGCTACCGATATGTACCTACCGGCGTTCGCCGCCATTCAGCAAGACCTGCAAACGCCGGCATCCGCCGTCAGCGCGAGCCTGAGTCTGTTCCTCGCGGGTTTCGCCGTGGCGCAGCTACTGTGGGGGCCGCTGTCTGACCGCTATGGCCGTAAACCGATCCTGCTGGCCGGTTTGACCATTTTTGCCATCGGCTGCCTTGGCATGCTGTGGGTTCGCGATGGTACCACCCTACTGGTGCTGCGCTTCGTGCAGGCGGTTGGCGTTTGCGCCGCCGCGGTGACCTGGCAAGCCATGGTTACCGATTATTATCCCGCTCAGCGCACCAACCGTATTTTTGCGACCATTATGCCGCTGGTCGGCCTGTCACCTGCGCTGGCACCGCTACTCGGCAGCTGGCTGCTGGCCCACTTTGATTGGCAGGCCATCTTCGCAACGCTGTTTATCATTACCCTGGTATTGATGCTGCCCGCTCTGCGTCTGAAGCCTGCCCACAATAAAAACGTCGCCAGTGAAGAGAAGCTCACGTTTTTACGTCTGCTGCGCAGTAAGGACTACCGCGGCAACGTGCTGATTTACGCCGCCTGCTCCGCCAGCTTTTTCGCCTGGCTGACCGGTTCGCCATTTATTCTGCATGAAATGGGCTACAGCCCGACGGTGATTGGTCTGAGCTATGTACCGCAAACCATCGCTTTCCTGATTGGCGGCTATGGCTGTCGCGCGGCGCTGCAAAAATGGCAGGGTAGCCAAATGTTGCCGTGGCTGCTGGTGCTCTTCGCGCTCAGCGTTATCGGGACCTGGGGCGTCGGCCTTGCTGAAGGCGTCTCCCTGACCGCGCTGTTGATCCCCTTCTGCATCATGGCAACCGCCAACGGGGCGATTTATCCCATTGTCGTTGCGCAGGCGCTGAAGCCCTTCCCACAGGCAACTGGCCGAGCAGCCGCGCTACAGAACACGTTGCAGTTGGGGCTGTGCTTCCTGGCAAGCCTGGCGGTCTCAACGCTGATTGCAACGCCGTTGCTGACCACCACGAGCGTGATGCTGGTCACCGTGGTTCTCGCCGGCATTGGCTACCGCATGCAGCGCTCTGCACGTCGTGCTGAACGTCAAAATGAGCACGCGAGTTCCCACGCCTAAACATCACTCATATCAATCCCATAAGAAATGATTAGGGCGCTAAGTTTTTAGTTGAATCAATACACTTAGCGTCCTATACTGGATCGGCATCACATAATTAATATACATTGAACTAATTAAGCGGGAGCAGGATAGCTTCCCGTTAAACCATGGATTGGCTTTCGGCAAGGGGTTCTTCCCTTCCTCTGTGCTACGTCGGATAGCAGGCTCACGAATTTTTCGTGACATTTCTCACAAACCAGAAAAAAGCGTCTACGCTGTTTTAAGGTTCTGATCATCAGGTCGGGATGGAGAAGCTATGAGCTCATCGTGTATAGAAGAAGTAAGTGTACCGGACGACGACTGGTATCGCATCGTTAGCGAGCTGCTAAACCGAGCAGGTATTGAAATCAACGGCAATGCCTCCTGCGATATTCAAGTCAGAAATCCGCGTCTTTTCAAACGTGTTTTACAAGAAGGTTCGTTAGGCCTTGGCGAAAGCTATATGGACGGTTGGTGGGAATGTGACCGTCTCGATATCTTCTTCGACAAGGTGCTGCGCGCCGGATTAGAAAATCAACTTCCGCACCATTTCAAAGATACGCTGCGCGTTGCCGGCGCTCGTCTGTTTAACCTCCAGAGCCGCAGACGCGCCTGGCAGGTTGGCAAAGAACACTACGACCTTGGCAACGATCTTTTCAGCCGCATGCTTGATTCATTTATGCAGTACTCCTGCGGCTACTGGAAAGAAGCCAAAACGCTGGAAGAAGCCCAACAGGCCAAGCTCGACCTCATCTGCCAGAAGTTGCAGTTGAAGCCGGGAATGCGCGTGCTGGATATCGGCTGCGGCTGGGGTGGTTTAGCCGCCTTTATGGCGAAAAAATACGGGGTTAGCGTCAAAGGGGTTACCATTTCCGCCGAACAGCAGAAAATGGCGCAGGCGCGCTGTGAAGGGCTGGATGTGGAGATCCTGCTTCAGGATTACCGCGACCTCAACGATCAGTTCGACCGTATCGTCTCTGTGGGGATGTTCGAGCACGTGGGCCCGAAAAACTACGACACCTATTTCAACGTCGTCGACCGCAATCTGAAGCCCGATGGTCTGTTCTTACTGCACACCATTGGTTCGAAGAAGACCGACAACAATGTCGATCCGTGGATCAACAAATACATCTTTCCGAATGGCTGTTTACCCTCAGTTCGCCAGATTGCCGTCGCCAGCGAGCCTCACTTTGTGATGGAAGACTGGCATAACTTCGGCGCTGATTACGATACCACGCTGATGGCCTGGTACGAGCGTTTCCTCGCCTGCTGGCCGGAAATCGCGGACAACTATTCTGAACGATTCAAGCGAATGTTTAGCTACTATCTCAACGCCTGTGCGGGCGCGTTCCGCGCGCGGGATATTCAGCTATGGCAGGTGATGTTCTCCCGAGGGGTAGAACACGGTCTGCGCGTCGCGCGCTAGTACTTCAACGCCTGCACCGTGTGGTGCAGGCGTTTTCCTTTACTCTGCAATCGCCTGGGTCACCGCGGCTTCTTTTGCCGCCATCACGCGCTCTACGGTGTCGACAACCGCCTGAGTTTGCGGATCAATCTCGATATTCACGCGATCGCCAAGGCGTTTTTTACCCAGCGTGGTACGCTCCAGCGTTTCCGGAATCAGGTGCACGCAGAAGCGAGTCGCCGTCACTTCCCCAACGGTCAGGCTAATGCCATCAATCCCGATAAAACCCTTATACAAAACATATTTCATCAGCGATGGATCCTGGATTTTAAACCAGATCTGCTTGTTGTTTTCCGAGGTCAGAATTTTTGCGACTTCTGCAGTGGTCATAATATGACCCGACATTAAGTGGCCGCCAATTTCATCGCTGAATTTCGCCGCACGCTCGACGTTAACCAGATCGCCCACCTTGACATCGCCCAGGTTGGTAATGCGCAGCGTCTCTTTCATTAAGTCGAAGCTAATCTGGTCGCCGTTAATTTCCGTAACCGTTAAGCAGCAGCCGTTGTGGGCCACTGATGCGCCGGTCTCAAGGCCAGACAGCATATGTTCCGGCAGCGCCACGACGTGGGTGCGGAAGTTAGGTTTTTCATCAATGGACACGATTTTTGCCGTGCCCTGCACAATACCAGTGAACATATCGTTAACTCCTGTTAATCATCGTACCGGTATCGCTACCGGTTTATCTGCTACGCACAATAGCAGTTGATAAAACAGGTTGCCACCTTCCGCGGCACGCCCCCTTTTTTTTGACTAGATTAATAGCAAATCCTCGCTACAATATCGGAGCAATTCCTCTATTTATTCTTCTTGCTGCCGGTTAAGGCGGCTTATCTGTCTCCCGTGCTCACGTACGGCGAGAATAAATAACAACAATACAGGTGTTCACGTGCAGAAGTATTTTAGCGAAGCGCGTCAGTTATTAGCTCTGGCTATCCCGGTTATCCTTGCGCAGGTGGCCCAAACAGCAATGGGGTTTGTCGATACGGTCATGGCCGGCGGCTACAGCGCCACCGATATGGCCGCGGTGGCGATTGGTACCTCCATCTGGCTGCCGGCGATCCTTTTTGGTCACGGTCTGCTGCTGGCGCTGACGCCGGTTATTGCTCAACTTAATGGTTCCGGCCGCCGGGATCGCGTCGCCCTCCAGGTTCGCCAGGGTTTCTGGCTGGCCGGTTTTGTCTCAATATTAATCATGGTGGTCCTGTGGAACGCCGGGCATATCATTCGCGCGATGCACAACATCGACCCGGCTCTGGCGGATAAAGCCGTTGGCTACCTGCGCGCGCTGCTCTGGGGCGCGCCGGGCTACCTGTGCTTCCAGGTGGCGCGTAACCAGTGCGAAGGGCTGGCGAAAACCAAGCCCGGTATGGTTATGGGCTTTATCGGCCTGCTGGTGAATATTCCGGTTAACTACATCTTTATTTACGGTCATTTCGGCATGCCGGAGCTGGGCGGCGTGGGCTGCGGCGTGGCGACCGCGTCGGTTTACTGGGTGATGTTCTTCAGCATGCTCTACTACGTTCGCCATGCGGGTTCAATGCGCGATATTCGCCATAGTGAGCGTTTCAGCCGCCCGGATTTCGCCATTCTGAAACGTCTGACCACGCTCGGGCTGCCTATTGCGCTGGCGTTGTTTTTTGAGGTCACGCTATTCGCAGTCGTTGCGCTGCTGGTTTCACCGCTGGGGATCGTTGACGTTGCCGGTCACCAGATTGCGCTCAACTTCAGCTCGCTGATGTTTGTCCTGCCGATGTCGCTGGCGGCGGCGGTAACCATCCGCGTCGGCTTCCGTCTGGGCCAGGGTTCAACGCCGGACGCACAGGTTTCCGCGCGTACCGGTTTGGGCGTCGGGATATGCATGGCAGTCTGCACGGCGGTATTCACTAGCTTGATGCGTACCCACATCGCCTTGCTGTATAACGATAACCCCGAAGTCGTCACGCTCGCAGCCCAGTTGATGCTGCTGGCTGCGCTGTATCAGATTTCAGATTCAATCCAGGTTATCGGTAGCGGTATTTTGCGCGGTTATAAAGATACGCGTTCAATCTTCTTTATTACCTTTATCGCCTACTGGGTGCTGGGTCTGCCGTGCGGCTACGTACTGGCGCTGACCGATCTGGTGGTTGAGCGGATGGGCCCGGCGGGCTTCTGGTGGGGCTTTATTATTGGCCTGACGTCGGCGGCAGTGATGATGATGCTGAGAATGCGCTTCCTCCAGCGCCAACCCGCATCGGTCATTCTACAACGCGCCGCGCGTTAATACGGCTAGCCCCCTCGCCGACTCAGGCTGAGGGGGCGCTGCGCTTAATGGTGCAGCATCTCATCCACTACCTGCTTTTTGGTCAACTGGTACGGGTAGTAAGTCGGCCAGTTGTCCATCTCTGTCAGCAAGGCTTCCTGAGATTTATTCCCCATAAAAATATGGAAGTGAGCGGATTTTCTCGGCCCAATAATATGGTCGCTGAACTGCACGTATTTCGGCGCAGCGCTGTTTGCATCCTGACACTCAAACAGATAGCGCACGCCCTTTTTACCTGATGCGTAGGTTAAGACTTTGTGCCCGGCGTAGCGGTACTTGCAAGCGCTGACCTTATCACCAACGTGAAATTCCATGACGCCATTTTCAATACCGATCATATTGACGTTGGTCGCATAGCCCGTGCGGTAATATTCTTTTATCTGCCCAAAGGTTTTACTCTTGTCTTTCGCGGCTTTTTGCTGGAAAACCGGATCCAGGTCGCCGGAGAGCAACAGCGGATTCACCGACTCCCACACCCCGTCCCAGTCTTCCAGGGGACGATCTTTTACATCGGCAACGTCAAATATCCCTTCTGCCGCCTTCTGCTCTTTTTCCGACAGCGGCTGACCGTGATCGTGGTGCCCATGTGCCAGCGCCTGGCCACTTACCAGTAACGCCCCCGCCACCAAAACCATTTTCCCCAGATGTTTCATTTGCATTTTATCCTTACCGTTTGCGCGAAAAAACAAACGTTATAACATAACATTTTCAATTTCAATCATCAGGGACAAAAAGGGTCGTTAGATGGATTGTCCGAGCAAAGTGACAACACGATAAAATCGAAGGAGATCAACGAAGTTAGATGAACCGCAGAAAAATGCAGCAGAGATGGGCAAAAGTTCTCCAGTCGGGTGAAATCACACATTTTCCGCTTGCCACAGCACGCGGCTGCCGCTAATATTCGTCCCCGTTGTCGCAAGCAACAATGCGTTCGTAGCTCAGTTGGTTAGAGCACCACCTTGACATGGTGGGGG
>NZ_CBDKZX010000054.1:16615-28600 GCF_965301105.1 Kluyvera sp. | reverse complement strand
TGAAGATTCCGACGTTACTAACTGAGTGTTGTATCTAATCGTGGGGGCAGGTCACCACCATTCGCCCGTTCTCCTCGAATTGGTTGCTCGAGATAATCCGCGTTCAGTGCAAAAAGTCTTCCGTTTTTTATCTCCGGGATCGTTTGGTGATTCCAAAATCAATATATATGATTTAGCATATGTGTATGTAAAGGGAAGGGAGTACAAGATGCTACAGCCTGTTCAGCTATTTAAAATCCTGTCGGATGAAACTCGCCTCGCGATTGTCATGCTACTTAGGGAGGCCGGCGAACTGTGCGTATGTGATATCTGCGCTGCGACGACTGAATCACAGCCTAAAATTTCTCGCCATATGGCTATCCTGCGTGAGGCCGAGCTGGTACTGGATCGTCGGGAAGGGAAATGGGTTCATTATCGACTGTCCCCCCATATCCCGGCATGGGCCAGTGAGACGATAACGACGTCATGGCAGTGCTTGCGCGATGATGTGCGTGAATGGCTGGATAAATCGGCATGCACGTCTTGCTGATAGTTTATTCACATACGTATAAACATATATAAAGAGGTCCGGGATGTTTTTGGCAGGGAGTATTTTTATACTGACGCTGCTGCTGGTTATCTGGCAGCCCAGAGGACTCAGTATTGGCTGGATCGCAAGTATTGGTGCCGTGCTGGCGCTGGGAACAGGGGTCATCCACATTGGGGATATCCCCGTGGTCTGGAATATTGTCTGGAACGCAACAGCGGCATTTATTGCAGTGATTATCATCAGCCTGCTGCTCGATGAGTCCGGTTTCTTTGAATGGGCCGCACTGCATGTTGCCCGGTGGGGGCACGGGCGCGGTCGACTGCTGTTTACATGGATAGTATTGCTTGGCGCAGCTGTCGCTGCTCTGTTTGCTAACGACGGTGCCGCATTGATACTGACGCCTATTGTGATTGCGATGCTGCTGGCGCTGGGATTCAGCCCGAGGACGACACTGGCCTTTGTCATGGCAGCAGGATTTATCGCAGATACCGCCAGTCTGCCGCTGATTGTCTCTAACCTGGTCAATATCGTCTCAGCGGATTTCTTCGGCCTGGGATTTACTCAGTACGCCTCCGTGATGGTCCCTGTAAACCTGGCGGCCATTGCTGCCACCTTGGTTATGCTGCATCTCTTCTTCCGTCGGGATATTCCGGCCAGATATGACGTTTCACTGCTGAAGATGCCCGCCAGTGCGATTAAGGATCCGGCGACGTTCAGAGCGGGCTGGATAGTCCTGCTGTTCCTGCTGGTTGGTTTCTTTGTCCTGGAACCGTTGGGGATCCCCGTCAGCGCGATAGCCGCCGTTGGCGCCGCAGTGCTGTTTGTGGTCGCAAAACGTGGAAATGCGATAAACACCGGGAAGGTGCTTCGTGGGGCACCCTGGCAGATCGTGGTTTTCTCGTTGGGTATGTATCTGGTCGTCTACGGCTTACGTAATGCCGGACTCACTGAGTATCTGTCTGCCGTACTCAATATGCTGGCTGACAACGGTCTATGGACTGCCACGTTCGGCACCGGTTTCCTGACGGCGTTTCTGTCATCGGTGATGAACAATATGCCGACGGTGTTGATTGGGGCATTATCCATTGATGGTAGTGCGGCGACCGGCATCGTCAGAGAAGCGATGATTTACGCCAATGTGATTGGTTGCGATTTAGGCCCAAAAATTACGCCAATTGGTAGCCTGGCGACTTTGCTGTGGCTGCATGTGCTTGCACAAAAGAATATGAAGATTGGCTGGGGATATTATTTCCGCACCGGAATTGCGATGACCCTGCCTGTCCTGTTTGTCACGCTGGCTGCGCTGGCGCTACGTCTCTCTTTCACTTTGTCATGAGATACTGAAAATGAGCAACATCACCATTTATCACAACCCAGCCTGTGGTACATCGCGCAATACGCTTGAGATGATCCGCAACAGTGGTACTGAACCTACGATTATTCATTATCTTGAGCATCCACCGTCACGCGATGAACTGGTCAAACTGATTGGGGACATGGGCATTACCGTACGGGCCCTGCTGCGGACAAATGTTGAGCCTTATGAAGCGTTAGGACTTGCGGAAGATAAATTTACTGACGATCGGCTAATCGCCTTTATGCTGCAATATCCGATCCTGATTAATCGCCCCATTGTGGTGACGCCGCTGGGAACGCGGCTGTGCCGGCCGTCAGAATTGGTGCTGGATATCCTCCCGGACGGGCAAAAAGGCGCATTCACCAAGGAAGATGGCGAGAAGGTCGTTAACGATGCTGGTAAAAAACTGAAATAAATATCAAGGGGGCTCATGCCCCCTGGCTTCAACGATGCTCATTTTCCGTGTCAGAATCCCCGCCCTGCAAAACAGCCTTTATCAATGCCTGATATTCATTCTCTGCCAATGTGAAAGGTTATGCGTGCTTCCGGCGTTTTGCTGAGTACATCACCTCATCGCTTTCTTTAAGCATTTCCCGCAGCGAAGGGTAGCGATCCGGGTCATTACGTAACATCCCATAGGAATAATTGATGTTATAGGGTTTGCCCGAGTTTTCGTTGTACTCATCTACATCGCTGCGCAATCCGTGTAAAAATGCATCCGCATCGGCGTGGTGGGCGAGGAGAACGGCAAATTCATCGCCGCCGAGGCGTCCTGCAATATCTCTGGTGCCCAGGCGCTTATATAGCATCGCGGCAAATACTTTTAATACCTCATCACCTTCTGCATGCCCCCAGAGATCGTTGATAGGTTTGAACTTATCGAGATCAAAAAAGATAAGGCTGAATGTTGCATTGGTTTTAGTCAGGGAATGGAATCGTTTTTCGCCTTTACTGTAGAAACCACGACGATTCGGTATGCCCGTTAGGCTATCGGTCATGGCGATACCAATAATTTTAAATTCATCTTCGACAATAAAAGCCAAATCTCTGAGGCAAGCAATATCCTCGTCGCTGAAACCGCGGGGCGTGGAATGAATCAGACAAAGCGTACCCGCAACCGCGCCATCAGGCAGATGTACGGGATAACCCGCGTAGAATCTGATGTAGGGTTCCCCGGTCACCAGCGGGTTATCATGAAAACGTTCATCGTGCGATGCGTCGTTAACAATAAAGGGGCCATCCTCTAAAATGGCGTGGCTACAGAAAGAGATGTTGCGAGGCGTTTCGCGGGTACCCAAACCTTCGCACGCTAGCATCCATTGACGCTCACGGTCGAGCAGACTTATCAGTACCACGGGCACCTGAAAGATTTTTTTGGCCAGACGGGTTAAACGATCGAATCGTTCTTCGGAGCCGGTATCAAGAAGGTCTGCCAGATAAAGGGATCTTAATCGTTCTTCCTCATTATCCGGGATGCCTGGGAATTTCATATCACCTCGAAGAAATAGATATGTTGATGCCAGATACATTCTGGCGTAAAGCCGGATTAAGGCTGACCAATCATTTGAATATAGTTCAAAAAAGTGCTCCGCAGCCTGAATGCCCCCGATAACCCTCACAACGGTTATCCGGTGAATCAATATGTCGCTCCCCGGCGGGATTTTTTGTTATGCCCATCGATTGCACCACCGCGCAGCATAGTTTGCACAACTTGCTACAAAAATGCGCAAAGCGTGACTATTGCAATATTTATGTACTTTATTGTTAACCAGATGTGATCCCTCCCGTAATTTCACTTCGCCGGTGCAGAGGCCCTGTAACGGCGCTCTATACTCAACATTGTCTAAATCCCTGCGCTGGTTGCGAAAAGTTGGCAACCATTTTGCTTAATGATTTGACCTGAAAAGCGTAAGGAAACCTCGCCGTTATCAGCAGGATATTGTCAGGATGTCGTATGTCCGGCGCGTGCGCCGGTGGTTCGGCTTCACACCGTTATGCATAAACCTCTTTTGCTAAGGTAGATAATAATGTCGCTGAAATTAATAAGAAGTCCGCTTTCGATTGTGTTGGCAGGGTGTCTGGTGACGGCGTTTTCCGCCCAGGCCGATATCGTAATTGGTGTCGCCGGGCCATTTACCGGGCCAAACGCCACCTATGGCGATCAATATTGGCACGGCGCGACCCAGGCCGCGGCGGATATTAACGCCGCCGGTGGGATTAACGGCGAGAAAATTAAGCTGGTGCAGGGCGATGATGCCTGCGAGCCGAAGCAGGCCGTGGCGGTGGCGAACCGTCTGGTCGATCAGGACAAAGTGCAGGCTGTCGTCGGCCACTTCTGTTCCTCTTCGACGATGCCCGCCTCCGAGGTTTATAACGACGCGGGCGTGCTGGCCATCACCCCAGGTTCAACAAACCCGCTGATCACCGAGCGCGGAATGAACGATATGTTCCGTATGTGTGGCCGCGATGACCAGCAGGGCGACGTCGCCAGCAACTTCATCATTGATAAGCTGAAGGCCAAACGGGTGGTTATCATTCACGATAAAGATACCTACGGACAGGGCCTGGCGGATGCGACCCGCGCGGCGCTGGCCAAGCGCGGCGTGAAGGATGTGATGTATGAAGGCCTGTCGCGCGGTGAAAAAGATTTCAATGCGTTGGTGACCAAAATTGGCGCCCAGAAGCCGGATGTGGTCTTCTTCGGCGGCTGTCACCCCGAAGCGGGGCCGCTGGTGCGTCAGATGCGGGAGCAGGGCGTACAGGCGAAATTCTTCTCCGGCGACTGTATCGTCAACGAAGAGATGGTTACCGCCGCCGGTGGTCCGCAGTACACCAACGGCATCTATATGACCTTTGGCAAAGATCCGCGCCTGATCCCGGACGGCAAGGCGGTGATCGAAAAATTCCGCGCCAACAAGTTTGAGCCTGAAGGTTATACCCTCTATTCCTATGCCTCTATTCAGGCAATCGCCGCGGCGTTTAAGGCGGCGGGCCCCGACTCGGCGAAAGCAAGCGAATGGCTGAAGGCCAACCCGGTCGAAACCGTCATGGGCAAGAAAGCCTGGGACAGCAAGGGCGACCTGAAAGTCTCGGACTACGTCGTTTATCAGTGGGATGATAAAGGCAAGTATAAGGAAGTTGAGTAACCGGACGGAGTCACGCTCAGCGCCGGTGTGCTCGCATACCGGCGCTCTATAACATGGCCAATAACACGAGCGCGCGATGATGGAGACATTCTTTCTGCAACAGTTAGTCAATGGCTTGACGCTAGGATCGGTCTATGGGCTGATCGCCATTGGTTACACCATGGTATACGGTATTATCGGCATGATTAACTTCGCTCACGGCGAAGTGTATATGATCTCAGCCTATCTCTGCGCCATCGGTCTGGCGCTGCTGTCCTTCTTTGGCCTGCACTCTTTCCCCTTGCTGATTCTCGGCACGCTGGTCTTTACCATCGTGGTTACCGGCGTGTACGGCTGGACGATTGAGCGTATTGCCTACAAACCGCTGCGCAATTCCACCCGCCTGGCGCCGCTGATTTCCGCCATCGGTATGTCGTTAATTCTGCAAAACTACGCGCAAATCAGCCAGGGGCCGCGCCAGCAGGGGGTTCCCACAATGCTGGATGGCGTGCTGCGTCTGCATATCGGCGAAGGCTTTGTACAGATCACCTACACCAAGATCTTTATCCTGCTGGCGTCGTTTGCCGGGATGCTGCTGTTAACGTGGATTATTGGTCACACCCGGCTCGGGCGGATGTGCCGGGCGGTGCAGCAGGATCGCAAAATGGCCTCGATTCTCGGGATCAATACCGATCGTATTATCTCGCTGGTGTTTGTGATCGGCGCAGCCATGGCGGGGCTGGCGGGGGTGTTGATCACCATGAACTACGGCACTTTCGACTTCTATGCCGGGTTTATTATCGGCGTCAAGGCGTTCACCGCGGCGGTGCTTGGCGGTATCGGTTCTCTGCCGGGGGCGATGCTGGGTGGGCTGCTGCTTGGCGTGGCCGAAGCGCAGTTCTCCGGCATGGTCAACTCCGACTATAAAGACGTGTTCTCGTTCGGGCTGCTGGTGGTGATCCTGATTTTTCGCCCGCAGGGGCTGCTCGGCCGCCCGATTGTGGCCAAAGTGTAGGAGCTGACAATGACGCATTCAACGGCTTCACACGAGGTCTTTTCCCTCAAACGCTGCATTCTTGACGCGATCTTTTCCGGCCTGGTGGCGCTGATTATCTTTGGCCCCATTGTCGGGGTAGTGCTCGACGGCTACAGCTTTAACTTTGAAGGCCAACGTCTAATCTGGATTATCGCCGCGGTAATGATAGGGCGTTTTGCGCTTAGCGCAATGGCCACCACCGCCATTGGTCGACGCTTTACCTCTCGTTTTGAAAGCGATAACGCTGGCGTCTATGTCCGCGCCCCGGACTATAAAAGCCGGATGCGCTGGATAATCCCGCTGGTCGTGGCGTTAGCGGTTTGTTTCCCGTTCGTCGCCACCAAATACGTGCTGACCGTGGCGATCCTCGGCCTGATTTACGTGCTGCTGGGGCTGGGGCTGAACATTGTGGTCGGTCTCGCCGGGCTGTTGGATCTGGGCTACGTGGCGTTTTATGCCATTGGCGCCTACGGGCTGGCGTTGGGTTATCAGTATCTGGGGTTAGGATTCTGGTCAATGCTGCCGCTGGCGGCGCTGATGGCCGCGGCGGCGGGCGCGCTGCTCGGCTTTCCGGTGCTGCGCATGCACGGCGACTATCTGGCCATTGTGACCCTTGGTTTCGGTGAAATCATCCGTCTGATTCTCAATAACTGGCTCAGTTTCACCGGTGGCCCGAACGGGATTTCTGCGCCGCCGCCGACCTTCTTCGGCCTCGAATTTGGACGACGAGCGAAAGAGGGCGGTGTGCCATTTCACGAGTTTTTCCATCTCACCTATAACCCTAACCTGAAGTTTATTTTTATCTACGCGGTTCTGGTGCTGGTGGTACTGCTGGTGCTGTATATCAAGCATCGTCTAACGCGTATGCCAATTGGCCGCGCGTGGGAGGCTCTACGTGAAGATGAAATCGCCTGCCGTTCAATGGGCCTGAATCACGTGCTGGTGAAGCTGTCGGCTTTTACGCTCGGCGCGTCGACCGCCGGGATTGCCGGCGTGTTTTTCGCCACCTATCAGGGCTTCGTCAACCCAACGTCATTTACCTTCTTTGAGTCGGCGCTGATCCTCGCCATCGTGGTGCTGGGTGGAATGGGCTCGACCATTGGCGTGGTACTGGCGGCGTTTGTGCTGACCGTCACCCCCGAACTGCTGCGCAGCTTTGCCGAGTATCGCGTACTGCTGTTTGGCGTATTGATGGTGGTGATGATGATCTGGCGTCCTCGGGGGCTGATTCGCATTAATCGCAGCGGATTTGCGGTGCGTAAAGGAGTGGCGCCATGAGCCAGGATGTGATTTTAAGCGTTGAGCATCTGATGATGCATTTTGGCGGTATTAAGGCGCTGAACGACGTTAATCTGGAGGTACAGCGTGGCTCGATTACCGCGCTGATCGGCCCAAACGGCGCGGGAAAAACCACGGTGTTTAACTGCCTGACCGGTTTCTACAAGGCCTCCGGCGGCAAAATCCTGTTCAACACGCGCGGGAAAACCACTAACGTCATCCAGATCCTTGGGCAGAAGTTTCAGCCGGGTGATTGGGTGAATCCGGCGCACCTCGGGCAGCGTATTTTTTACAAAATGTTTGGCGGGACCCACCTCGTCAACCGGGCCGGGTTGGCGCGGACGTTTCAAAATATCCGTCTTTTCCGTGAGATGTCGGTGGTGGAGAATCTGCTGGTTGCACAGCATATGCAGGTCAACCGCAACCTGGTCGCCGGGATCCTCAATACGCCAGCTTACCGTCGGGCAGAGAGCGCCGCGCTGGATCGCGCTTTTTACTGGCTTGAGGTGGTGGATCTGGTTGACTGCGCTAACCGGCTGGCGGGCGAGATGTCTTACGGCCAGCAGCGCCGCCTGGAGATTGCCCGCGCCATGTGCACCGGCCCGGAGATGATTTGCCTTGATGAACCCGCCGCCGGGCTGAACCCCGTGGAAACCCGGGCGCTGAGCAAAATTATTCGTTTCTTGCGCGAGCATCACGGCATAACCGTGCTGCTGATTGAACATGATATGGGGATGGTGATGGACATTTCGGACGATATTATCGTGCTAGACCACGGCGATGTCATTGCCCAGGGCAAGGCGGAGCAAATTCAGCACGATGAGAAAGTCATTGCCGCCTATCTCGGCACCAGCGAAGACGAGGTCAGCCTATGAGCGAACCGATGCTGGAGTTTCGTGAGGTCGATGTCTTTTACGGCGTTATCCAGGCATTAAAGCAGGTTTCGCTGCAGGTCAATAAAGGCGAAACCGTCTCGCTGATTGGCGCCAACGGCGCGGGGAAATCGACGCTGTTGATGTCCATTTTCGGCCAGCCGCGGGTGCGCAGCGGGCAAATTCTCTTCTGCGGCGACGATATCAGCCATCGCACCACCCATTATGTCGCCTCGGCCGGGATCGCTCAGGCCCCGGAGGGACGGCGCATTTTCCCTGATATGACCGTGGAAGAAAATTTACTGATGGGCACGATACCAATTGGTAATCAGCATGCCGCTCAGGATCTGCAAAGCATGTTCGATCTGTTCCCTCGTCTCAAAGAGCGGCGCAAGCAGCGGGCGATGACCATGTCCGGCGGTGAGCAGCAGATGCTGGCGATTGCCCGCGCGCTGATGAGCCGACCGAAACTGCTATTGCTTGATGAGCCCAGCCTCGGGTTAGCGCCGATTGTGGTGAAGCAAATTTTCCATACGCTGCGTGAACTGGCCCGCGACGGGATGACGATTTTCCTGGTGGAACAAAACGCCCACCACGCGCTGAAGCTGTCTGACCGGGGATACGTGATGGTTAACGGGCAAATTCGTCTTAGCGGCAGCGGCGAGGAACTGTTGGGCAATCAGGAGGTACGTAAAGCCTATCTGGGCGGCGCGTAGCAAAGCATTGCTGGAGTTCAATGCTAAACTCCTGCATCATTGCGCCTGAACTGAATGACCTCATCAACAACGACAGAGATTGAGTATGAAAACGGGACCTTTAACCGAAAGCGAGCTGGAATGGCTGGACGAGACCATTGCGAAGTATGCCTCTGACGCGTCAATTATCGACGTCTCCGAACTGGACGGTATGCTGACCGCCATCCTCTCCTCACCGCTGGAGATTGAACCCGCTGAGTGGATGTTTGCCGTATGGGGCGGGGCAGACCATGTGCCGCACTGGGCGACTGACCGCGAGCGTGACCGTTTTGTGAATCTCACGCTGCAACATATGAGTGATATCGCCGATCGCCTGAACGACTACCCGGACCAGTTTGAGCCGCTGTTTGGTACCCGCGAAGAAGAAGGTCAGGAGCTGACCATCGTGGAAGAGTGGTGCTATGGCTATCTGCGCGGCGCGCGCCTGACCGACTGGTCCGGTCTGCCGGCAGAGCAGCAAGCGGCGTTTGACAGCATTGCGCTGCACGGCGATGAAGAGAAAAGCGCGGCGCTGGAAGCTTTCACGGCTGAGCAGTACTTCGATAGCATTGATAACATTCGCCCTGCGGCATTGAGTCTGTTTGATTATTGGATGGACAATCCGAAAGAAGCGCCGGTTAAGCAGCCGATTAAAAACGAACAGAAGGTGGGACGTAACGACCCCTGTCCGTGCGGCAGCGGAAAAAAATACAAGCAGTGCTGTTTAGCGAAATAAAAAAGGGGCCGATTGGCCCCTTTCTTCTACCACGAAACTTACCCCACCGACGGTAACAGCCCGGTCGCGATCCCTGCCTGAATGACAATCACCGCGATCCCGCAGGCAAACACCAGCCACAGCATCGGTTTTCCTCCGGCGACGCGATAGCCGCCCTGAGGGTGATGTTTGCGGCTTTGCAGCGTCAGCAAGGAAGGAATAATCAGCGCCAGTACCGCCAGAGCCACGCCCGCATAACCCAGCGCCATAACAAAACCGCGTGGGTAGAACAGCGCGAAGGCCAGCGGTGGCAGGAAGGTGATACCGCCGGTCTGCAGACGGCCGCGGACGGTGTTTTTGCGCTGGAACAGGTCCGCCAGATAGTCGAATAGCCCCAGTGCGACACCAAGGAAAGAGGTCGCCAGCGCCAGGTCGGCAAACAGGTGGACGGCCAGCTCAACATGCGGTGAGGCGACCACTTCGCGAATCGCCATCAGCAGGCCGTTCAGGCCCGCGTGCTGAGACATGAGTGCGCTAAACACCGGCGAGTCGATGCTGCCAAGGGTTGCTAACTGCCAGAACAGATAGGCGACCAGCGGGATGGCGCTACCAATGATAAAAATACCGCGCAGTTTGCGCACGTCGCCGTTCATGTAGCTGACGATACTCGGTACGCTGCCGTGGAAGCCAAACGAAGTAAAGATAACCGGAATGGCCGACAGGGCCAGCCCCTGGGCCAGCGGTAGCGTCATCAGGTTTATTTTGTGAACATGCGGCAGCAGCAGCGCCAGCATGACGATCAAAAAGATGATTTTGGCGCTGAACAGGAAGCGGTTAAACAGATCCACCAGGGAGGTGCCCACACAGATGACCATGCCGCCAATCGCGGTAAACAGCAGAACGCCCAGCGCAGGCGGCATATCCATGCTAAACCACTGGCTGAGGCTTGACGCCAGTAGTTCGCCCGCGCCGCTGATATAGGCCGCCGTGAGGGCGTACATCAGGAACATCATGCTAAAGCCGGTGACCCATTGCCCACGGCGTCCCAGGTAGCGTAGCGCCAGAGAGCCCAGCCCGGTGTCGGCGGGAACGTGTTGATATACTTCCAACAGCAGCAGGGCGGTGTAGCACATTAATGCCCACAGGCCGACCAGCAGCACCAGCGTGACGCCAAAGCCGACGCCCGCCGAGGCGAGCGGCATTGCCAACATTCCTGCGCCGATGGTGGTGCCGGCGACGATTAAAATACTCCCCAGAGTACGGTTCTTCACGCTTTCCTCTACTTCACAACGTATTCACAACGAAAGATGTCGCGCAGAGTATGTGAATCCGCTGCTCTCGTCAAATCTGAATTACAGTGACTGTATACTTATGTTTACGGTTTTAATAAGGCTACAGAAAGCTGCGCTAGCGCAAAACATGCAATACAAATGCAGTTTATGGTGGGTTTTTTAAGGGGAGAAATAATGGACTCTATTCACGGTCACGAAGTACTGAATATGATGATTGCATCCGGCGAACAGTACAGTGTTGAAAGCCTGGAGGCGGCTATTCATGCGCGTTTCGGCGAGCAGGCGCGTTTTCATACCTGTTCAGCGGAGAATATGACGGCGGGCGAGTTGGTGGCTTTTCTACGTAATAAAGGGAAATTTATACCGCTGGAATCGGGTTTTACGACCGAGGAAAGTAAGATTTGCCGGCATTAATCGGCAGCGGCGTATTGACGCCGCTGCACGAAGATTAATTCTGGGTATCGAGCGTAGCCAGCTCTTTATCAATAAAGTACAGCCCTTCACCGCTTTTACCCGCCAGCGTCAGTTTATCGATAACGGATTTAAACAATTTCTCTTCTTCGTGCTGTTCAGCGACATACCATTGCAGGAAATTAAAGGTCGGATAATCCTGGTTGGACATGGCGGCGTGAGCCAGTTCATTAATTTTGCTGGTAATCAACTGCTCGTGTTCGTAGGTCACGCGGAACAGTTCGTCCAGTGAGGCGTACTCGGCAAAAGGTGAAGAGACGGTGTTGATGCGCGGCAGGCTGCCGGTGTCGGTCAGATAATCGAACAGGCGCTGCATATGCGTCATCTCTTCCTGCGCGTGGCGGCGTAAAAAGGCGGCGGCGCCTTCAAAGCTGTTGTAGCTGCACCAGGCGCTCATTTGTTGATACAGCAGCGAAGAATAAAGTTCGAGATTCATCTGTTCATTTAATTTCTCGATCATTGGCGCTTTCAGCATGGTGTCGCTCCTGAAAAAATACGTTAATAGTTAATTACATCGGAACTATAAATTGTTATTTATTTATTTGCAAAAGGTAAATATAAAATGATTTATATAAT
>NZ_CBDKZX010000054.1:0-16605 GCF_965301105.1 Kluyvera sp. | reverse complement strand
ATATAATAATGCGAATGTGAATAAAACTCATTGGCAGAAATATAACAATAGATATCAAGAAGGAAATAATAACGCCGGAATTCACCGGCGAGTGAACTAATACCAGGCGCTGGTAGCAGGAATATTGGCGACACCCCGGCACTGGTATTGCAGGGTGATATATTCGTTGAGGCACAGTGAGCCGCTAATGGTGGAGCAGGTGGAAATGGGCTGACCATAGGAAAATGCGGTGGCGTAGCCCATTTGCTGGCAGGCCTTATTGGCCTCGGACTGGGCCAGGTAACTGTCGGTGCGGGCGTTTTGCAGTACCGCCTGCCCGTAGGTCAGGCGAACGATACCGCTGGTCGCATCAACTTCGCTGACGCTTGCCGTGCGGGGAACCGAGCACGCGGAAAGTGCCAGCAGGGCAGGGATAAGTAGGAGGCTTTTCATCAAGTCGCTCTGCGCAATCTGTCGTAATCTTATTGTAGCCGCCCCCTCGGTGGCCAATCCCTTGAATAGTCGCCAGATTCAGGGGTTAATCCGCTTGTGACTCATAAATGGCCTGAAACTGCAGATGCAACTGGCAAAACAGTTTGACCAGCGTCGGATCAAAATGGCTGCCGGAACTGCTGACGATAATTTCGTAGGCACGTTCATGGGAGAAGCTGGGTTTGTAGACTCGTTTTTGCCGCAGCGCATCGTAAACATCGGCGATTGCCAGAATGCGCGCCTCCAGCGGGATAGCTTCACCGGCTAATCCATCCGGATAGCCGCTGCCGTCCCATTTTTCGTGGTGATAATGAATCAGGTTTTCCGCCACAGAGCCGAGCACCAGCCCCTGGACGATACGCCAGCCTTTCACTGAGTGCTGCTGAATTTGCTTAAACTCGTCCTCGGTGAGTTTGCCCTGCTTACGCAGAATCATCTCGGGAACGGCAATTTTGCCAATATCATGCAGCGAAGCGAAATTTTCAATGTCACGAATCTGGCGCTGGGGCAGCTTCATCGCGCGGGCCAACAGGCTGCAATAAGCTGAAACGCGACGGATATGGCAACCGGTCTCATCATCGTGGACGTGATTAATCTTTTCCATTGCCTCGACAATGCTGCGGTTAATCGCGCGGTTCTGGTTCATATGCCGCCACATCATCAGCATCATACTCAGGATAAAGATCAGCGCGGCCAGCAGCCCGGCGCTAATAATTTGTAATGTATTTTTACTTAGCGACGTGGAGGCCGCGACGCTGGTGGGAGGCGTGAGTTGGTGACGATAGCTGGAGATGAGATGAACCTGAGCCAGCAGCGCGTGCAGAGGGTGATCGATGTTCACCCAGGTCCCTATCTGATAGCTGGAATGGGTCAGCCCGGCAACTTTCAGCGCGCCGCGGAACAGATCGCTGCCGCGAAGCGCTTGCTCCAGCGAGCTTAAATCACCAAGAATAAAGTCGATTTGGTTGTTATCGATGGTATCCAGCAGTTCGTCGATGGTGGCGCGGGCGACCAACGTCACGTCGGTACCAAACCGCTGGCGCAGATAGTATGCGGCAAACGAACCGCGTATCACGCCAATCCGCTGATAGCGCACCTGTTCTTCATCAAGAATAAACGGCTGACCGACCTTATTGTAATAGGCGTTGTACCAGTTCAGCAGCGGGCCAACCAGGCCTTCCAGCTGTGCGCCGTCGCGGACATCAATAATATCGGCAAGCCGCAGTGGCCACTCTTCGTTCTTCATGCGAATCAAATAATTATCAACGAATTGAACGTCAACGTTGATATTAAGCAGATCGCGAAGATCGTTAACCATGCTGATGGCGCTGCCATGATATCCCTGATTATCTTTCCAGATAATGGGAGAGAAGTTCTCATTCTTCGGCAGCCACAGCGTCAGACGATTTTCCTGTAACCAGTTGCGCTCTTCGGGGGTGATGATGAGGTTATGGCGGAGAAACTCTATCTGGCTTTGCTCTTCCAGCGCCTGAAGCTTGCCGTTTTGCTGCCACTCGTTAATCAACTGATTGATGTTGTTGCGTAGTGAAATGAGTTCCGGGCTTATCCCGAATGAGGCGGTGATACGCAGTGAATCAAATGGACGAGAAATGGTGTAGTAGTACTGTGGGCTGCCGATTTCTCTGTCTTCATTGATATAGAAATCGGCACCGCCGCTGCGCAGAATTTGCAAGGCCTCTTTACTGCTGTCGACCTCGATGATCTGTTGAAATGTCAGGGAGGGATAAGCTTGTTTGACGATCGTCTGGGTCGGATCGTGCCGGCGGAAAATGACTCTTGTGTCGTTTAGGTCTCGTACGGTCTTGGCTTGTCGAGTGATGCTGGCGGTAACGATGGTGTTTTCGAGCAGGCGTAAGGAAAGGATTGTATTCTTCAGATGTTCACGGGTTTGTAGCACGCTGGCGTAGAGCCCGTAGTCATGATGGCTAAAGCGCTGTTCGAACGTGGTGCCGTCAATGGGCTGCAGGGTCAGATTATAGCCGTAGCGTGAATTGATGGCGTGCAGCAGTTCGGGATAGAACCCGCGAAACTGTCCGTGGTCGTCGCGCCAGAATTCAAAATTATCGGCATCGAGTATCCAGACAGGGACGGTGGAAGCCGTTTTGACTTTTTGTGGCGGTACGGCAAGAGCGCGAGTCGTGCAAACGAGCAACAGGGTCAGTAGAACAAGGAGACCCAGCCCGCGTCGAAGAGATCGGCAGTTCTGTGTCACAAGTCAGTTCCTTTGCGAAGACTATTTTATCCATTTAATAGCGTACATTTTGTGGGCCCATTATTGCCCTTAAGTCAGTTTAGACCACCGTGTGGCCTGGTAACAGTAAAAAAATAATGGTTTATGTAATGATTTATCTATCCGGCATAGGCCAAAAGTGTGACCGCCTCAGTAAAAAGTAAAACCATTTTTCATAAAATTTGAAAGTGCGTTTGTCTGGTAGTAAGGTTACTGTAACGTAATCGAACGACTGCGGGAAATCCCGCGTAGCTTTCAGGAGAGGAAAGAATGAAAATTGCACTGATGATGGAAAACAGCCAGGCCAGCAAGAACGCGACTATTCATCATGAGTTAAAAGCCGTTGCCGATGAAAAAGGCTTCCCGGTCTACAACGTGGGCATGAGCGATGAAAACGATCATCACCTGACCTACATTCACCTGGGTATCATGGCCAGCATCCTGTTGAACTCTAAAGCGGTAGATTTCGTCGTCACTGGCTGTGGTACCGGTCAGGGTGCGCTGATGTCCCTGAACATCCACCCGGGCGTTGTTTGTGGCTACTGCCTGGATCCAGCAGACGCCTTCCTGTTTGCCCAGATCAACAACGGTAACGCGCTGTCTCTGGCCTTCGCCAAAGGTTTTGGCTGGGGTGCGGAACTGAACGTTCGCTATATGTTTGAAAAAGCGTTCACCGGTCGTAACGGTGAAGGCTACCCGCCAGAGCGTAAAGAACCTCAGGTTCGTAACGCCGGTATCCTGAACCAGGTTAAAGCGGCGGTGGTGAAAGAGAACTATCTGGATACTCTGCGCGCTATCGACCCGGCGCTGGTGAAAACTGCCGTCTCCGGTCAGCGTTTCCAGGAATGCTTCTTTGAAAACTGCCAGAACAAAGAAATCGAAGCCTTTGTTCGCGAGATCCTGGCGTAAGTCAGACGTTCTCCTTTCTAATAAAAACCCACGCTCTGGCGTGGGTTTTTTTATGCCGTGAACTCAGGCTTTGGCTTTCTTCGACACCGCGCTGCCCGCGTCTCGCGTCAGATGCAGGGTATCTATCATCCCCACCAGGCAAATCAGCGCGATAAAGACAAAGGCCAGACGGAAGCTGATACCGGGTACCGCGCTGAGATCCAGTACGGCGCTGAGTTTCTCACCGATACGAATCCCAATCGCCCCGAGTGTGATACCCAGGCCAATCGCCAGCTGGCTGGCGGTACTGAACAGCGTGTTGGCATAGCTCATTTGCGGTGAGGGTACGTCGGCAAACGCCAGCGTGCTGACGCCGGTAAATTGAATCGAGCGGAACACGCCGCCGAGGTACAGTACCAGCATAATCACCCATACCGGCGTCTGTGGTGTCAGGAAGGCGCAGGCGACCAGCGCCAGCACGTTCAGCGCACCGTTAATCAACAGCAGGCGGCGGAAGCCCAGCCAGCGAATGAGCGGAGTGGTGGCCGGCTTAATCGTCAGGTTGCCCACGAACACCGCCAGCACCAACAGGCCGGAGTGGAACGGATCCATACCAAAACCGACCTGAAAGAGTAGGGGAAGCAGGAACGGTACGGCACTGATGGAAGCGCGGAACAATGAACCGCCGTACATCGTGACGCGGAAAGTGGGCACCTTGAGTGCATCCATTCGGATCATCGGCGCCGGGCTGCGGCGGAAATGGGACAGCGCATAGTAAAAAGTGGCGCAGCCAAGCAGCAGTAGCGTGATGATTAAGCCGCCCTGCATCTTCTCTGCGCCCAGCAGTTCCATTGCGTAGACCAGGCTCACCATAGACACCGAAGTGGCGAGAAAACCCGGTAGATCGAATGGCCGCCGCTCATCGTCACGGATGTTGGGGATAATCCGCAACGCCAGCAGGATGGCGATAATGCCCAACGGGACATTAATGAAGAATATCCAGCGCCAGTCGGCCACTTTGGTAATAAATCCACCCAGGGGAGGCCCGATAATCGGCGCAATCAGCGCAGGCCAGGTGAGCGTGGCAATGGCGGTGATGAGCAGGTGTTTTGGCGTGGTACGAAGGACGGCTAACCGCCCGACAGGAACCATCAGCGCGCCGCCTACGCCTTGTAGAATACGCATGGCCACGAAACCGTGAGCGCTGGTGGCGAGGCCGCAAAATACGGAAGAGACGGTGAAAATGGCGAGCGCGAGGCTGAATATGGTGCGCGCGCCGAAGCGGTCCGCTATCCAGCCGCTGGCCGGTATGAGTACGGCCAGCGTGATCAGGTAGGCGCTGATGCCGATATTAAGATCGACGGCTTCCACGCCAAAGGTTTTCGCCATATCTGGCAGGGCGGTGGCAATCACCGTCCCGTCGAGGAACTCCATAAAGAATGCACCGGCCACAAGCAGCGCTGCAGGGGATACCCCACGGCTTGCCTGGGCCTGGAGAGGCTCATTCATCGTTGCGTTACCCTATCAAATTAATACGTAAAATTTATAGATTTTGTAGATGCTGCAAGTGACAGATTTTCATAACAATTTCTTTATAAATTTAACATGTGTGGTAATTATTATGTGATTTAACTCTCAAAATGGTTGATTTTTGTGATGGTGCTCATATTATGTACCTAAAGACAATAACACCTGCATAACAAAAACCGGAGCATCAACATGAAACAGCGCATGCGTAAAATCCTCAAAAGCATGTTTGAGAACTATTGCAAGACTTTCAAAGACGTACCGCCAGGCGCTATGTTCTGATAAAAAAACCTGCTGCGGCAGGTTTTTTTTATCTTCAGCAAAAGTAGGTTACTATTACGCTCCGCAAAACAGGAGCAAAAAATGTCTCAGAACCTCACCCCGAACGATGAACTGGTTTCCGACGTTGTCGCCTGCCAACTCGTTATCAAACAGATCCTCGACGTTATCGATGTTATCGCGCCAGTTGAAGTTCGTGAAAAGATGGCTACCCAGCTGAAAGCGATTGACTTTACCACTCATCCGGCGGGGGCCGATCCGGTAACGTTGCGGGCGATTCAGAAAGCGATTGCGCTGATTGAGCTGAAGTTTACGCCACAGGATGCGACGCACTGATCCGGAATTGACGTCCTCAGGACTAAGTTCAGAAAGAACAAGGGCGGCCATGGCCGCCCTTGTTGCGTAATTAATGCTGCTGTTGGTTAACGATGTTCAGCAGATGCTGGTCCGTTTGCTGGATGCAGAGGCCCGCTTTACGCGCGCTGCGCACTTCATCCAGAATGCTCTTCAGCAAGATACCATCCTGTTCCTGCTCTTCTTCCAGTGCGTTGAGGAAACTCAGGGTGTTATCGTCATGAAGCACTTTTGCCTGTTCAGTCAACTCAGACAGCGTAGAGCTGCGCTGCGCGTGATCTTCAATGGTTTTCAGGAAAAGATCTTCGAGGGTGGCGCACTTATCTTCTTGGGTTTCAAAAGCTTTCACGACCGGATAAGCGCCAGATTTTTTCATATAATCGAACACACGCATCATTTGCGTTACGCTGGATTGTGCCCGTGAACGTAAAAACGTCGCGGTACCATTCAGTCGATGTTCTGAGCACCACTCGCTCAAACGCAAATAATGATTAGATGCATAAAATTCGAGATTCATCTGAGCATTAAGCTTTTGAACCATTCCTGGAACTGCCATACAAATATCCTTATTACTGGTAGGAACGATACGCGTGATACCGCATAGTATCTTAATAGCCGCTAACCATGCGCTATTTACGCGTTGGAGTGTAACTACATATTACTCGTAGTCTTCAACCATGAACAAAAGATATAATTCCTCTTGAGTTCAGAAAAAAGAATACTCTTAGTTTTGGTATAAGAAAACTCTCATGAGCCGCTTTTTACGTTTCGTTACAACCTATATTGCTAATATCTTAATTCGCAAAATATTATTTTCGTAACCCTATGAATTATAGAGAATGTAACTTTCCGGCATACTCTGCGTAAGGCTTTGTTAACATACGAATTCTATGTTGCATTACGTACATCAGGAAGTGTGATCTAACTCTGATTTTCAACCGGATAACGATGGCTCAGATAGGCGCGTTACGCATTATTTGCTATCAATAGTGCATCGCGAATAATAATTCTTATTTATATATCATGATATATGTCGGCTCCCCAATATTAGAATGATGGCAAATTTGTTTTAGATCATTTTTGATAATGGCCGGCAAGAGGATTATGTTCGCGTCATGACGAGTACGCCAAATCCTTCCCCATTCGTCACCAGGAGGGATTCGTTTATATGAATTTACAGGAGTTAAAATGAAACAGGTTGCTGTACTGCTGGCCCCGGGTTTTGAAGAAGGGGAAGCGATTGTCACTATCGATATCCTGCGCCGTCTGCATATTGGTGTTGAGCTGGTGTCGTGCGCTGAGTCACGCGCGGTGGTGAGTTATCACGATATCCCGATGGTGGCTGACGCCACGCTGGCAGAACGTCTTGATACCCTGTACGACGCTGTCGTCCTGCCGGGTGGCCCGCAGGGGAGCGTGAATCTGGCGGCGAATAAAGACGTGATTAATTTTGTGGCCGCGCACGATGCCGCGGGCAAACTGATCTGCCCAATCTGCTCAGCCGCTGCGCGCGTGCTGGCCGGCAATGATCTGCTGAAAGGCCGTCGCTATGTCTGCTCCGGTGATCTGTGGCAGGACGTGAAAAACGGGGAATACGTTGATGCGCCGGTGGTTGAAGACGGCAATCTGATTAGCGGTAAAGGATTCGGTCATGTCTTTGACTTTGCCTTTACCGTCGCGGCACGTCTGCTGGGCGATGAAGCGCCGGTGCGCGACCACGCCGATCATATTTATTACCGCTGGTAATTAATCGGCCACCTCAGAGAAAGATATATCTTCGCTGAGGATATAGATAAATAAGCTATTCTCTCTGCGCGAATTGTCTGACAATTCGCGTTTTTTATATGTACTTATCTGCTGAATCTATGCATCACCTTACTGTAATTCAGGGGTGTGATGGCGCTCTCTTCTGAATGGTTAATTCCTGGCTATTAATGTTTCAACATAGTTAACGCTGTTAATTGTGCAGCTAATACTTTGTTTTATGTCCGATTTAAATGGTTTGTCTGATTTTCCCTACATAAAAGAACATTAAGGCTGGAGTTAACCATGCACAAATTTACGAAAGCGCTGGCGGCCATCGGGCTGGCGGCGGTTATGTCACAATCGGCTATGGCCGAGAATTTAAAGCTTGGTTTTTTAGTAAAACAACCGGAAGAACCCTGGTTCCAGACGGAATGGAAATTTGCCGATAAAGCCGGCAAAGAC
Organism: Kluyvera sp.; assembly: GCF_965301105.1. Taxonomy (NCBI): domain Bacteria; kingdom Pseudomonadati; phylum Pseudomonadota; class Gammaproteobacteria; order Enterobacterales; family Enterobacteriaceae; genus Kluyvera; species Kluyvera sp. The sequence goes on along the minus strand of NZ_CBDKZX010000054.1, from coordinate 8,627 downwards.
CTTGGTTTTGATGTGATTAAAATTGCCGTTCCGGACGGTGAGAAAACCCTCAATGCTATTGATAGCCTGGCGGCCAGTGGGGCCAAAGGTTTTGTTATTTGTACGCCAGATCCAAAATTAGGGCCCGCTATCGTGGCTAAAGCGCGCGGCTACGACATGAAGGTTATCACCGTCGATGATCAGTTCGTCAACGCCAAAGGCAAACCGATGGATGATGTGCCGCTGGTGATGATGGCGGCGAGCGAAATTGGCGCGCGCCAGGGGCAGGAGCTGTATAAGGAGATGCAAAAACGCGGCTGGGACGTGAAAACCACCGGCGTGATGGCCATTACCGCCAACGAACTGGATACCGCGCGCCGCCGTACGTCGGGTTCTATGGACGCGCTGAAGGCTGCCGGTTTCCCGGAAAAGCAGATTTATCAGGTTCCCACCAAATCGAATGATATCCCCGGCGCGTTCGATGCCGGTAACTCGCTGTTAGTACAGCATCCGGAAGTGAAGCAGTGGCTGGTTGTTGGCATGAACGACAACACCGTACTCGGCGGCGTACGCGCAACGGAAGGTCAGGGGTTCAAAGCGGCTAACGTCATCGGTATCGGCATTAACGGCGTGGATGCGGTGAACGAACTGTCAAAAGCGCAGGCTACCGGCTTCTTTGGCTCGCTGCTGCCGAGCCCGGACATTCACGGCTACAAAACCAGCGAGCTGCTCTACAACTGGGTGGAGAAAGGCGCAGAGCCACCGAAATTTACTGCGGTGACGGATGTCGTGCTGATTACCCGCGATAACTTCAAAGAAGAGCTGGCGAAAAAAGGCCTCTGAGTCCTGTTGGTTCTCCTCCCGCCAGGCGGGAGGAGAAGGATCGTGTCATTGTGGAGGTTGCGATGCAACAGTCTACCCCTTATCTCTCTTTCCGCGGTATCAGCAAAACTTTCCCCGGCGTAAAGGCGCTGTCCGATATTAGCTTTGATTGCTATAGCGGCCAGGTACATGCGCTGATGGGCGAGAACGGTGCGGGCAAGTCGACGCTGCTGAAAATTCTTAGCGGTAACTATGCCCCGACGTCCGGCACGCTGGCGCTGCGCGGAGAAGAGATTTCTTTTGCTGATACCACTGCGGCGCTGAACGCGGGTATCGCGATTATTTACCAGGAACTGCATCTCGTCCCGGAAATGACCGTGGCGGAAAATATCTATCTTGGCCAATTGCCGAGTCGCGGCGGTATTGTTAACCGCAAACTGCTGAACTATGAAGCGCGTATCCAGCTTGAACATCTGGGGTTGGACATCGATCCCGATACCCCGCTGAAGTATCTGTCGATTGGCCAATGGCAGATGGTCGAAATTGCCAAGGCGCTGGCGCGTAACGCCAAGGTCATCGCTTTTGATGAACCAACCAGTTCACTTTCCGCGCGCGAGATAGACAACCTGTTCCGGGTCATCCGTGAGCTGCGCAAAGAGGGGCGAGTGATCATCTATGTGTCTCACCGCATGGAAGAGATCTTCGCGCTGAGCGATGCCATCACCGTGTTTAAAGACGGCCGCTATGTCTGTACCTTTGCCGACATGATGGAGGTGAGCCACGATCGTCTGGTGCAGGCGATGGTGGGGCGTGACATTGGCGATATCTATGGCTGGCAGCCGCGTCAGTACGGTGAAGACCGTCTGCGTCTATCGCAGGTGAAAGCGCCGGGCGTGCGCACGCCGATTTCGCTGACCGTTCGCAGCGGTGAAATCGTGGGGCTGTTCGGCCTGGTGGGTGCCGGACGTAGCGAGCTAATGAAGGGGATCTTCGGCGGGACGAAAATAACCGGCGGTGAGATTTTCATCGACGGTGAGCGAGTCACTATCGACAAACCGGCGCAGGCGATTCGCGCGGGGATGATGCTGTGCCCCGAAGATCGTAAAGCTGAGGGGATCATCCCGGTCCATTCCGTGCGTGACAATATCAATATTAGCGCCCGCCGCAAGCATATCCATGCGGGGTGTCTCATCAACAACGATTGGGAGGCCACTAACGCCGACCATCACATTCAGGCTCTCAACATCAAAACGCCGGGCGCTCAGCAATTGATCATGAACCTCTCCGGGGGAAATCAACAAAAGGCGATTCTCGGGCGTTGGCTGTCAGAAGACATGAAGGTGATTCTGCTTGATGAGCCCACCCGGGGTATCGACGTAGGGGCAAAGCATGAAATCTACAACGTGATTTATGCGCTGGCGTCGTCCGGCGTCGCGGTGCTGTTTGCCTCCAGCGACCTACCGGAAGTGCTGGGCGTTGCCGACCGTATTGTGGTGATGCGTGAAGGGGAGATCTCCGGCGAGTTGCTGCACGAGAGCGCCAATGAACAACAGGCGTTAAGCCTGGCGATGCCAAAAGTCAGTCAGGCCGTTGCCTGAGTTAGGAGGTTATGATGTCAACTGTTACTACGCCTGGCGCCCGCCGCTCGTCGCTGAGCTTTAGCCGTATCTGGGATCAGTACGGAATGCTGGTGGTCTTCGCCGCGCTGTTTATCTGCTGTGCGATCTTTGTTCCGAACTTTGCCACCTTTATCAATATGAAGGGGCTTGGGCTGGCCATTTCGATGTCGGGGATGGTGGCTTGCGGGATGCTGTTCTGCCTGGCGTCCGGTGATTTTGATCTGTCGGTTGCCTCGGTGATTGCCTGTGCGGGCGTCACTACCGCGGTGGTGATAAACGTCACTGAAAATCTATGGATTGGCGTATTTGCCGGACTATTGCTCGGGGCGGTAAGCGGGCTGGTTAACGGCTTTGTGATTGCCCGTCTTAAGATAAACGCGCTGATCACCACGCTTGCCACTATGCAGATCGTGCGCGGGCTGGCCTATATCATCTCTGATGGTAAGGCGGTAGGGATTGAGGACGAGCGTTTCTTCACCCTGGGCTACGCCAACTGGCTGGGCCTGCCGGCACCTATCTGGCTGACGGTGGGTTGCCTGATTATTTTCGGCCTGCTGCTCAACAAAACCACCTTTGGCCGTAACACGCTGGCGATTGGCGGCAACGAAGAGGCCGCTCGGCTGGCGGGGGTTCCGGTGGTACGCACCAAGATTATTATCTTTGTGCTCTCCGGCCTGGTGTCCGCTGCTGCGGGGATCATTCTGGCCTCGCGTATGACCAGCGGACAACCAATGACGTCGATTGGTTATGAGCTGATCGTTATCTCCGCCTGCGTGTTGGGCGGCGTCTCGCTGAAAGGCGGGATTGGTAAGATCTCGTACGTGGTCGCCGGGATTCTGATTTTAGGCACCGTGGAGAACGCGATGAACCTGCTCAATATCTCTCCGTTCTCGCAGTATGTGGTGCGCGGGTTGATTCTGCTGGCGGCGGTGATCTTCGACCGTTACAAACAGAAAGCTAAACGCAGCGTGTAGCGCTGTCTGCTCGCCGAAATCATTCAAAATGACCCGGGGGAATGGACGTTCTCCCGGTTTTTGGCTTTTCTCAACGGCATTGTTACAACGTCACAAGCAAAACATCCACACCGCTGTTTCCCACAATGCTTTTTGCCGAGCAGGTCGCACGGGAAAAGAAACTTTGGTTATGGTTACCGCAAATCACCAGGTCGACCGCGTATTTTTTACTGAATGCTTTGATATGTTCGCCCAGTTCACCGCAGGCGATTTGGCTTTTCCAGATGGGATAGTCGGTGGTATCAGCCAGCGTTTGCAGAAACTGTAGGGTTTCTTCTTGCATCAGCTCTCGCAGGTTTTCCATCATCGGGGCCGCGAGGTGATTGTACATTTCCGGGTCGGTCGACAGGGTGATAAGGCTGATACGCGCGTTGAGGGGCCGCGCGATGGCGACAGCTTTCCGTAGCAGGGCCTGGCTTTCCGGGGTGGGCGCGACGGCCACCAAGAGATGTGAGTAAGACATCAGACCTCCTTGCTCCAATAATACGTACTCTCTTTTTATTCTCTTACTCTTTTTGCCTCAACCCTGCAAGGGGAACACAGAATAAATCTGTCTATAACTTAACCTGATACATAAGTTTTTTTTATGCGAATAATTGCGTAATTATTGTACAGATTGCATAAGCAATGCTGAATATATCATGTAATCAATATGGCGAATAAACATTTAATTTTTGCTGAATTAATGTTAATGGAAAGTAAATAATATGCAAATGAATATACTGCAAATGATTCGATGTTTCAATTTATTGAATTTACGATGAATTTTATATATTAGATGAAACTATGATCTGTGATAATTTTTTCGCAATTGTCTTAAGTAAAGTTGCCCACCGTCGATCGTTATTGGATAGTTTCGGTGAATGAATATCCGCCAGACAGGAATAAAACAACGTTTTAAATGGTTATTTATTGCTCAAAATACAACTATGACTGATGGATACAGTGTAAAAATACGGTTTGATTTTGTGATGGAGATCACATAAATTTCAAATTAACAGTGAAGTAACATTGTATGTGTCACATCTGGCGAGTAAAGTTGCGTCGAATTAGGAAAAATCTTAGTAAATTGTAAGAAATGTTTAGATTTGTCGGGCCGTGCGTTCAAAACGTTGCCCGGCGATGGGGCATGAGATTCACCTAATCGGCTATGCATTTTGACCGATTCTTTTTTATCGGGCCTTGCCCGACGACATCACGGGGTATGCGGATTTTCCGCATAAAAGTACAAATTGGTTATTCGGGATGGGGAAAATGCATACATCCGAGTTGCTAAAGCACATCTATGACATCAACTTGTCTTACTTGCTTCTTGCACAGCGTTTGATCGGTCAGGATAAGGCTTCAGCCATGTTCCGCCTCGGTATCAACGAGGATATGGCGAAAGTCCTCGGGGAACTGACGCTCCCGCAGATGGTTAAACTGGCCGAAACCAATCAGTTGGTTTGTCAGTTCCGTTTTGATGACTCCCAAACCATCACCCGTCTGACGCAGGAGTCACGCGTTGACGATTTACAGCAAATTCACACCGGTATTCTGCTCTCCACACGACTGCTGAATCAGGCCAGTCATACAGGCGAACCTGCCCGTAAGAAAAGGGCCTGATCATGAGCGAAAAAAGCATTGTTCAGGAAGCGCGCGATATTCAGCTTGCTATGGAGCTGATTACCCTGGGCGCGCGTTTGCAAATGCTGGAAAGCGAAACACAGCTGAGTCGTGGTCGCCTGATTAAGCTCTACAAAGAACTTCGCGGCAGCCCGCCGCCGAAGGGGATGCTACCGTTCTCCACGGACTGGTTTATGACCTGGGAGCAGAATATTCACTCTTCCATGTTCTGTAATGCCTGGCAGTTCTTACTCAAAAGTGGGCAATGTTCCGGCGTTGATGCGGTGATCAAGGCTTACCGTCTTTACCTTGAGCAGTGTCCGCAGCAGGATGCCGGGCCGCTGTTGGCCCTGACGCGCGCGTGGACGTTAGTCCGTTTCGTCGAAAGCGGCATGCTTGAACTCTCCAGTTGCAACGCCTGTGGCGGTAACTTTGTGACTCACGCTCACCAGCCCGTTGGTAGCTTTGTATGCAGCTTATGCCAACCGCCATCACGAGCCGTAAAAAGACGTAAACTTTCTGAGGATCTTGCCGATAGTAATCCACAACTGCTGGATGAACAGATAGAGCAAGCTGTTTAACCCCACACGGTGTGACGAAAACACTCCAGCAGCGGCCATTATGGCTGCTGCTTTTTTTTACCTGCGTGTGGGTGAAATTGCTCATCTGTCTCCTCTCTTAGTCAACAGTGGAAGGATGATAGCGTGCTGATCTTAATAGGTTACCTGGTTGTTTTGGGGACAGTTTTCGGCGGTTATATGATGACTGGCGGACACCTTGGAGCACTGTATCAACCGGCCGAGCTGGTTATTATCGGCGGGGCGGGGGTTGGCGCTTTCATCGTGGGAAACAACGGCAAGGCGATTAAGGGCACCCTGAAAGCGTTGCCTTTACTGTTTCGGCGTTCAAAGTACACCAAAACGATGTATATGGATTTGCTGGCGCTGCTCTATCGCCTGATGGCCAAGTCACGTCAGCAGGGGATGTTTTCGCTCGAGCGCGATATCGAGAATCCGAAAGAGAGCGAAATTTTCGCCAGCTATCCGCGCATTCTCGCGGATACCGTGATGCTGGAATTTATCGTCGATTACCTGCGCCTGATCATCAGCGGCAACATGAACACCTTCGAAATTGAAGCGTTGATGGATGAAGAGATCGAAACCCACGAAAGTGAAAGCGAAGTGCCAGCCAACAGTCTGGCGCTGGTGGGCGACTCACTGCCGGCGTTTGGTATTGTTGCGGCGGTCATGGGCGTGGTGCACGCCTTAGGATCAGCCGACCGTCCGGCGGCAGAACTGGGCGCGCTGATTGCCCACGCGATGGTCGGTACGTTCCTCGGGATCCTGCTGGCCTATGGTTTCGTCTCACCGCTCGCGAGCGTGCTGCGTCAAAAGAGCGCGGAAACGACCAAGATGATGCAGTGCGTCAAAATTACGCTGCTGTCTAACCTCAACGGCTACGCGCCGCCTATCGCCGTCGAATTTGGCCGAAAAACGCTCTACACCAGCGAACGCCCGTCGTTTATCGAGCTGGAAGAGCACGTCCGCGCGGTGCGTAACCCGGCGGGGCAACAGCAAACGACCACCGAGGACGCATGAAGAACCAAGCGCATCCTATTGTCGTCGTTAAGCGGCGCAAACATAAATCTCACGGCAGCGCCCATGGCTCGTGGAAGATTGCCTATGCCGACTTTATGACGGCAATGATGGCGTTCTTCCTGGTGATGTGGCTGATCTCCATCTCCAGCCCGAAAGAGCTGATTCAGATAGCGGAGTACTTCCGTACGCCGCTGGCCACCGCGATCACCGGAGGCCAGCGGATGGCGAACAGCGAGAGTCCGATTCCCGGCGGCGGGGATGATGTCACCCAGCAGCAGGGCGAAGTACACAAGCAGCCAAATATTGACGACCTGAAAAAACGGATGGAAACCAACCGCCTGAAACGTATTCGTGGCGAACTGGACCAGCTGATTGAGGCTGACCCAAAGCTGCGCGCGCTGCGTCCGCACCTGAAGATTGACCTCGTACAGGAAGGGCTGCGCATTCAGATTATCGACAGTCAGAACCGACCGATGTTTAAAACTGGCAGCGCGGAAGTGGAACCCTACATGCGCGATATCCTGCGCGCCATCGCGCCAGTACTGAATGAAATTCCCAATAAGGTCAGTCTGGCCGGCCACACTGACGACTACCCGTATGCCACCGGTGAACGTGGCTACAGCAACTGGGAGCTGTCGGCGGATCGCGCCAACGCCTCGCGCCGCGAACTGGTAGCCGGCGGGCTGGACGATGGCAAAGTTTTACGCGTAATTGGGATGTCAAACTCGATGCGCTTATCAGAGCACGGCGGCAATGATGCGATTAACCGTCGCATCAGCCTGCTGGTGCTGAATAACCAGGCTGAGCAGGCCATTCTCCATGAGAATGCCGAGAGCCAGAATGAACCTTTAAGCGTATTACCGTCGCCGACGACCTCACCGTCTGCATCAGGTACTACGGCGCCACAACCCGACTCGAGGTGATTGCGTGAGCATGGATATCAGCGATTTTTATCAAACATTTTTTGATGAGGCCGACGAGCTGTTGGCCGATATGGAACAGCATCTGCTGGATCTGGCGGTGGATGACCCTGACGCTGAACAGCTGAACGCGATCTTCCGCGCGGCACACTCGATCAAGGGCGGGGCGGGCACCTTCGGCTTCTCCGTGCTGCAGGAAACGACGCATCTGATGGAGAACCTGCTGGATGAGGCACGCCGTGGGGAGATGAAGCTCAACACCGATATTATCAACCTGTTTTTGGAAACCAAAGATATTATGCAGGAACAGCTCGACGCCTATAAAAGCTCCAGCGAACCGGATGCTGCCAGCTTCGAATATATCTGCAACGCCCTGCGGCAACTGGCGCTGGAGGCGAAAGGCGAAAGCGTCCCACCGGTGGCCGCAAGCGCCCGCCTGAGCGTGGTCGACAACAGTATGCAGACCGAGACGGTTGCGATCGATACCGCCGCCGTCGGCAAAACCCAGATCACGCTGTCGCGGCTGAAGGCCGGTGAACCCGATATGCTGGAAGAGGAGCTGGGTAATCTGGCGACGCTGAGCCAGGTCAACAAAACGGCCGATAGTCTCACCGCGGTGCTCGACGGTAGCGTGGATCAGGACGATATCGTCGCCGTGCTGTGTTTCGTGATCGAGGCCGACCAGATAGCGTTCACCACCGTTGCCGCGGCCACAGAGCCTGCGCTGGTGGAAATAGCCGAAGCCGAAGAGATCGTCGAACTGCCGGTTGTCGCCCCGGCGGCGCCGGCCGTTGCAGCAAGCCAGACTGCACCCCGCGTAGAGCGTGAAAAACCGGCAGCGCGCAGCAGTGAATCTACCAGTATCCGCGTGGCGGTTGAGAAGGTCGACCAGTTGATTAACTTGGTTGGCGAGCTGGTCATTACTCAGTCGATGCTGGCCCAGCGTTCCAACGCGCTGGACCCGGTCTCGCATGGCGATCTGATCACCAGCATGGGCCAGCTTCAGCGCAATGCGCGCGACCTGCAGGAATCGGTGATGTCCATCCGTATGATGCCGATGGAATATGTCTT
>NZ_CBDKZX010000053.1:0-29625 GCF_965301105.1 Kluyvera sp. | reverse complement strand
CCTGGCCATCGACCAGCGGGTAACGGTAAGAGAACGGCTGCGCCATCAGCACCATGGCTTCATAGCAGGCGCTGTCGCCGTGCGGGTGATACTTACCCAGTACGTCACCAACGGTACGGGCGGATTTTTTAAATTTAGCGGTGGCGTTCAGCCCCAGCTCTGACATCGCGTAGACGATGCGGCGCTGTACCGGCTTCAGGCCGTCGCCAATAAACGGCAACGCACGATCCATGATCACGTACATGGAGTAGTTTAAGTAGGCGTTTTCCGTAAATTCATGTAGCGCAAGGCGCTCTGCCATATCGCTCATTAACAGGGGATCCTCAATCTGCATGCTGACCGTTCGGACGGCAATATTGCCGCAGATAATACCCTATCTCACGGTCTGAGTCACAAACCGTGAGACAGGTTGCGAGGAAGTTAACGAAGCGGCAGATAGATATCCGTCAGCAGCTCATGTTCCGCCACCTCATTGACGAAATTCAGGTACTGGAAGAAGACCGGAAAATCGCGCGGCGTCTCGCCGCTGACGGGTAGCCATTCACGGAATAAATACCACACGCTCTCCGGGAGGCTGTCGAGCGATCCCTGATGGCGCACGACCGCGCAGCGCCCGCCAGGAATCTCGCTATTCACCACGCCAACGTCATTTTCGGCTATCGGCTGGCGGATGCTGCCGCAGATATCAAAGCGGAATTGATCCGGCGGCGTCGTCTGCGGGTCATGCCAGGCAATACCAAAGGTTTGACTGCTGGCAATCGGCGACTGGCCCGTTTCGCGCCGCCATGCAATAAATTTCGCCGCGCTGGCGTTGACCTTATCCGGATGCCCCAGATGCGTCAGCATCGCGACGCGGGTAGGTGGAAATTCAACGATTTTTACGTCCATTACATGCTGCTCCTGTAACTCAAGTTTAGGAACGCGTTGGTGCCAGGCCAGCCAGTCCGGCGATTGCCGAAACCGGCGCGGGCTTTGACCAAACGCGGTTTTGAAAGCACGTGTGAACGACTCCGGATTCTGGAATCCGGCATCCAGCGCGATATCGATAACTTTATCCTGCGGGTTAAACGCCAGCCGCCATGACGCGCGGCGCAAACGCAACCACTGGATATAGCGATAGAGCGGAAGCCCGCTCCAGGCGGTAAACTGCCGGTGAAAATGAAACGGCGAGCTGTGCGCCATCCGGCTTAACGCCTCAATCGACAGAGGCTCATCCAGATGACGCTCAATGTGGTCGCAAACGCGCCGCAGGCGTTCGGAATAAGCCGCGCTTATCAGGTCATTCATCACTGCCTCCTTGTGGCCTATTCTGCCCACCGGGCGACGGTGAATCCTGACCGATCTTGCGCTGTGTGGGATTACGGATTCACTTTACGAATCTGCTTCACATCGACTTCGACAGAGTTCCAGTCTTTATCCACTTCACCCTGAATTTCCACCAGATCCTGTGGGGAGATGGTCTGGCCGTTCCAGCGTTTGTGGTCAATATCGACATTGATGGTGCCGCTGGAATCTTTAAAGATATACAGATCGTCGGAAACACGCTCGGTGATATTACCGCGCAGCGTCACCCAGGTATCGTCACGCATTGATTTCGCGTTTGCCGCGGTGGTTACCGTTCCGCTAGGGCCGGTAAAGCCGCCGGTTTGCGTCGTCGTGGTGCTGGAAGGGCCGGAAAAACCGCCCTGGTTAGCGGCGAAGGCCGGTGCGGATGCCAGTGCCAGAATAGCGGCGAAAGCAGCAAGTTTCTTCATGATAATGTCTCCTTGTTATTGGCTATGCCACCTATTACACAGACCAATTCTTAACAACTTCTTAAGCGGAAAAAAGATTTTTTTTCGCTGTACAGCGGCGGTAAAGGCGCGGTTTACTTGGCATGTCAGAGGGTCGGCAAGGAGCAAAAGATGCGTATTTTATTGGTGGAAGATGACAAGCTTATCGGCGATGGCATCAAAACCGGGTTGGGGAAAATGGGCTTCACCATTGATTGGTTCACCCGCGGAGAAGAAGGGAAAACCGCGCTCTATACGGCGCCTTACGATGCCGTGATCCTCGATCTGACGCTGCCGGGTATTGATGGGCTGGATATTTTGCGCGAATGGCGTGAAAAATCTCGCCGCGAACCGGTACTGATCCTCACCGCTCGCGATGCGCTTAGCCAGCGCGTGGAAGGGTTGCGCCTCGGCGCCGACGATTATCTCTGTAAGCCCTTTGCCCTGATTGAAGTCGCCGCCAGGCTGGAGGCGCTGATTCGTCGCGCCCATGGGCAGCCCAGCAGCGTATTACGTCACGGCGACGTCGAGTTGGATCCCGGCAGCCTGACCGCCACCTTAAAGGGCGAAGCGCTGGTGCTCAAACCCAAAGAGTTCGCGCTGCTGGAACTGCTGCTGCGTAACGCCGGGCGTGTGCTGCCGCGCAAGTTGATTGAGGAGAAGCTCTACAGCTGGGATGAAGAGGTCACCAGCAACGCCGTTGAGGTTCATGTTCACCATCTGCGCCGCAAACTCGGCAGCCACTTTATCCGCACCGTTCACGGTATCGGCTACACCCTGGGTGACCAATGAATCTGTTCCGCCACCTTAGCCTGCGCGTCCGTCTGACGCTGCTGTTCATGCTGCTTGCCGCCATCACCTGGTGTTTCGCCAGCGCCATTGCCTGGAAGCAAACCACCAAAAAGCTGGATGAGCTTTTCGACACCCAGCAGATGTTATTTGCCAAACGTATCAGCGCCATGGATTTTACCGACCTGTCGACTTCACGTCAGTGGATCCGCACGCCGAAAAAGGTAAAACACGGCCACCTGGATGACGATGTACTGGCCTTCGCCATCTACACCACTGACGGCAAAATGGTGCTGCACGACGGCGAAAATGGCCCGGACATTCCCTATCACTATCGGCGGGATGGTTTCGATGACGGGCAACTCAACAATGACGATGATCCCTGGCGCTTTCTTTGGCTGACTACCGCCGATAAAAAATATCGCATCGTTGTCGGCCAGGAGTGGGATTACCGCCGCGAGATGGCGCTGGATATCATTACCAGCCAGTTGACGCCGTGGCTAATCGCGCTGCCGGTGATGTTTTTACTGCTGATTATGCTGCTGAGCCGCGAGCTGGCGCCGTTGAAAAAGCTGACCCGCACGCTGCGCCAGCGCGACCCGGATGCCAGTGAGCCGTTGAACACCGATAGCGTACCGACGGAAGTACGCCCGCTGCTGGATGCCCTCAACCAGTTGTTCCGTCGAACCCACGACATGGTGACCCGCGAGCGGCGCTTTACCTCTGACGCCGCCCACGAGCTGCGCAGCCCCTTAACGGCGCTGCGGGTGCAGGCCGAAGTGGCGCAGATGTCGCAGGACGATCCAGAAAGCCAGCGCAAAGCGCTGATGCAGCTGCATGAGGGCATTGACCGCGCCACCCGGCTGGTGGAACAGTTGCTCACCCTCTCGCGCCTGGATTCGCTCGAGCAGCTGGCCGACGTGCAGCGCGTCGCGTTGGACGAGCTGCTGCAATCTTCAGTCATGGACATCTACCACACGGCGCAAAAAGCAGGTATCGAAGTGCGGCTGCATCTCAATGCGCAGTCGGTCACCCGGACGGCGCAGCCGCTGTTGCTGAGTCTGCTGGTGCGTAACCTGCTGGATAATGCCGTGCGTTATAGCCCGGCAGGCAGCGTGGTCGACGTGACACTGACTCATGACGGGTTTAGCGTGCGCGACAACGGGCCGGGTATCAGCCCGGAAGCGCTGGCGCGCATCGGCGAACGTTTCTATCGCCCACCGGGCCAGGATGCCACCGGCAGCGGCCTGGGGCTGTCTATCGTGCAGCGCATCGCGGCGTTACATCATATGTCGGTTACTTTCAGCAATGTGTCCGATGGCGGTTTCCAGGTCGATATTCGCGGGTGAAGCAATTATTGCTATTTCAGCAAAAGACTTTGCACATTTTGCACATTTAACCGCAGCAAGTTGCCGGGTATCATGACTGACAAAGGCATTTTATTGAGGACATATAATGAGCAACATCCTGATTGTTAACGGCGCGAAAAAATTCGGCCACTCTAACGGCCAACTGAATGACACCCTGACCGAAGTCGCGGAAACCTTCCTGCGCGACCTCGGGCATGATGTTAAAGTGGTTCGCGCCGACGGCGACTACGATGTGAAAGCTGAAGTGCAGAACTTCCTGTGGGCGGACTCCGTCATCTGGCAGATGCCGGGCTGGTGGATGGGCGCACCGTGGACTGTGAAAAAATACATCGATGACGTCTTCACCGAAGGTCACGGCTCACTGTACGCCAGCGATGGCCGCACCCGCTCCGACGCGAGCAAAAAATACGGCTCTGGCGGCCTGATTCAGGGCAAAACCTACATGCTGTCCCTGACCTGGAACGCACCGATGGAAGCCTTTACCGATAAAGACCAGTTCTTCCACGGCGTGGGCGTTGACGGCGTGTATCTGCCGTTCCACAAAGCCAACCAGTTCCTGGGAATGGAAGCGCTGCCAACCTTTATCGCCAACGACGTGATTAAAATGCCGGACATTCCGCGCTACGTTGCAGAATATCGCGAGCATCTTGGGAAAATTTTTGGTTAACTGTTAGTCAGGAATTAGAAGGAGTTAATCATGTTGACAGTTATTGCTGAAATCCGTACCCGTCCCGGCCAACACCACCGTCAGGCGGTACTGGATCAGTTCGCGAAAATTATCCCGACCGTCCTGAAAGAAGACGGCTGCCACGGCTATGCGCCAATGGTAGACCACGCGGCAGGCGTCAGCTTCCAGACGACCGCGCCGGACTCGATCGTGATGGTCGAAATGTGGGAAAGCGTGGCGCACCTTGAAGCACACCTGCAAACCCCGCACATGAAAGCCTGGGGTGAAGCGGTGAAAGGCGACGTGCTGGATACCAGCATTCGTATTCTGCAGGCGGGCGTTTAAGCCTGTATTTCCCAGGAGTCGGCGTACTTACGCCGACTCCTGGGGATATATTACCAGTACAACTTCCAGCTCTGCGTCATACGCACCAGCGCTTCCACATAGAAGTAATCCCCCCAGCTACAGCACTCATCCACGCCTTTATCGCTGGCGAAGTGATACACCGAATGCTTCAGCACGCCGGTACCCGGCTCATCCAGCCCCATCAGATAGTTTTTTGACAGCGACGACATGATGCCCATCGCCCACTGCTGATAGCGCTCACGATCCGGATCGGTGGTCGGCAGATGCTTCACCAGCTCCAGCAGGCCACATACCGCAATCGCCGCCGACGATGAATCACGCAGCGCATCGGTGCCGACAAGCGCCAGATCCCAGTGACAGATCGCATCTTCCGGTAAACGGTTAAGGAAGTAGTTCGCCAGCTTTTTCGACAAGCTAATCAGTTCCTTATCGCCAGTGTAGAGGAAACTCAGCATAAAGCCGTAGATACCCCACGCCTGACCGCGCGACCAGCAGGAGTCGTCGGCGTAACCCTGCTGCGTTTTGCCAAAGCGCGGTTCGCCGGTCTGCACGTCCATGTAGTAGGTGTGGTAGGTCGAAGCATCTTCACGCACCAGGTACTTCGCCGACTGACGCACATGCGCGCGGGCCGCATCGGCAAAGCGCGGATCGCCGGTCTGCTCCGTCGCCCAGTACAGCAGCGGCAGGTTCATGGTGCAGTCGATGATCATGCGCCCGGCCTGCTCCGGATCGGTCAACACGCCCCAGGCCTGAATGATTTCCGCTTTGCGGTGGAAACGTTCAAGCAGCGCTTCCGCCGCCAGCAGAGAAAAACCGCGCGCGTCGCGATTGCCGGTCAGACGCCATGCCGATACGCAGGAGAGCGTGTACAGAAAGCCCAGATCGTGGGTATTGGTGTCATGACGCCCGGCAATGCGCAGGCCGAATGAACGCACGTGTTTTTCCGCCAGCGCCCGATACTTCTCATCACCGGTCATTTCCCACGCCAGCCAGAGCTGACCGGTCCAGAAGCTGGTGGTCCATTCAACGTTTTCGGTTAACGGGTAATAACCTTTAACGCAGGCCTCGCCAGGGAATTTATCACCGAAATCCGTTAAATGACGGCTAATCAGCTTAAGGACATGGCTACGCGCCGAGCACAGCTCATCGTTAAACGTTTGCAGATTAACGGGAGCACCCGGGAATTCGCGTAATTTTTCCTCAACGATTTGGTTTAACATATTCGGTTCCTTCAATCAGTAAGGCTTATTTAGAAATACCATTTTCAGCCACATCAAGGGCTGGCTGGCGATGATTCTGACGTTTACAGGCGGATAAGGTGAATGCGGAGATAAGCGTAAATAACAGCGCAATGCCACCCATGATCATATAGGTCTTTTCAAAACCGATACGGTCGTACAATAATCCTGCCGGGGAAGAGACCACGACGTTACCGATATACAGCATCGCCTGATAGCCTAATAAATACATGGTGGCATTAACGCGTTTATCGAAATGCTCAGCAATATATTTAAAGACCGATACCAGCAGCAGACAAATTTCCAGACCGTACAGCGGCTTAATAACGGAAATCAGCAGATGAGAATCACACAGACCTGAAATCACCAGTCGTGCGCCAACTAATGCGCCAACAATCAACAGACCGCGTTTCGCACCGATATAGTTAACGAACATCGGCATAAAGATATACATGACGAATTCGGTGCCGGACTGTACCGTCCCGAGCAGGCCAAAAATTGTATTTCCTTCATGGACATCGCTAAAGAAGGTCACGAAATAGCGCGAGAATTGCTGCTCAGCAACAAACATCATCCACGCCACGCCGGCGACATACAGGCAGAATGCCCAGAATTTGCTGCTTTTCAGCAGGTCATAAACGTCTTTCAGGACAATCTTATCCTTCGAAATTACCGCGCTGGCATTACTGCTTTCGGTATCCACTTTCAGGCTAATCAGCACCGCCAGCATGACCAGCGATGCCACGCTGCCAAGAATAAAGTTGTAGGCCGGAGAGATATTAAACAGCAACCCGGAGAACGAGGATGCCACCGCCCAACCGAGCGAGCCCCACATACGAATTTGACCGAACTCCATGCTGTTCAGACGGCTGTAACGATCGGCATAGGATTCACAAGCCGCCACACCGGCATACCATGCGAAGCTCAGATAAATCGCCCCAACAATAATCCCGAGGGTGGTGTAAGACAGCAGCAGTGGCTGATAAACATAAATAAAGAACGGCGCCATCAGGGCGGACATCACCACCACAAAATAGAGCAGATATTTACTCATACCGATCTTATCGAGAATATAGCCGTAGATCGGTTTAAGAATTACCGAGAATATTCCGTTAACGGCAAAAACGGTGCCAATGACTGCGCCGCTGAGCTCCGCTTTTTGCCCAAGCCAAATGGCAAAGAGGCCAATGCTGGCAGACCAGGTAAAGAAATATAAAAAGATAAACGAACTTATTTTGTAATATTCAAGCCTGTTTGGAGACGCTATTTTTTCCATACGGTCCTCGACAAAACTTTGTAGGGTGCCAGCTCTGAATCATGACAATTCAAAGCTGGCGAGGGGATATTCCGGTTTATTGTATTTTCCGGAGGGTTATAAACTTAAATTTGTTATTTTTCCGCTCACGTTATCCCTGACGCTTAGCGCATTGTTTTCAATATGCAGCATCGGCAGTGCCGGCAACGGCGCATGGGTGTCACTGCTAGCGACGACGGCACAGCACAACCAGTGTTCGCCGGGGGCGATATCGCCAGAGAGCATTGGGATAGCCGCGCATTCCGGGAACATCACGCTGCTGTTTGGCGGCGTAATCACGCAGTCGGCCTGGCGCACCGCGTGCGGGGAGAGATCGACCACCACGCTGGTACCATTAGCGGCACGAACGCGGCTTTGGCCCCCAGTGATTTCCGCATCGGCCTTCATCACCGCGAAACCGCCCTCCACCGTCTGCAGACGGCGCGCGGTATTAACACGGTGAACACGCACATGCCATTCGCCGCAAGGAATCAGCCAGGTATCGACCTGCACGTCGTGCCACGGCAGCCAGCGGGAGTAGATGGCGCCGTCCAGCATCTCCACGCTGGCGCACTCTCGACGCCCACGCCAGTAGTTGTCGTTATCCGACAGCAGCAGCATGGAGTCGCAGGCCGCGTGCTTGATACCGTAGCGCCCGCGCTCAATGGTGAAACCAAAACGGGTGGAGTAGGCAAATTTGGTGTATTTCGCTTCGGTATTAACGTAGTTGTTCAGCTCCAGTTGCCCGGAGGTCAGCATCACCACGTGCTGCGAACCTTCATCGTGTTGCAAAATCTGCTGTGCGGGGACAATGGCGTGAACCGGGTCTAACGTCGGCAGCGGCAGCTCTTGAGCCTGCCAGAACGCGTGATTGGCGGGCAGCGCCAGAATCAGGAACACTTTCAGCGCCCAGTACGGCGAGCCCGGTGAGTTGTAGTCTTCACACATCGCCAGATTCGGATACGCGAAGCCAAGCGTTAAAATACCGTCGCGATCGAAAATCGGCTGCGCCAACCACCAGCGCAGGTGACGCAGGATAATGCCTTTCACGACGCCCGGCGAGAACACATCCAGTTCAGCAAACGCCACGCCGCTCCAGAAAGCCACCATGGCAAAACGGTAGGTCAGGCTGCGACCAAACGGCACCGATGCGCCGTCGGCGGCGGACATGTAGATAAAATCCTTCGCAAACAGGCTGGCGCGCTCACGCAAGGTAGCCGCGCGGGTAGGGTCATCGCTGGCGTTAAGAGTGGCGTAAATCAGGCCATAGAAATGGAACGCCATCGAAATATAGTAGTCCTTCGGGCGGCCGGGACCATCAGAGTACCAGCCGTCGCCAAGATAGTAGGCTTCCATCATATTGAAGCGACGGTCAATCGCCGCCTGATCGTAAGGCAGCCCGGCGCGCTTAAAGCCCAACTGAACAATCACCGCGAAGTAGTTCCAGTTGCTGTCCGGCATCTGGGCATCGGTGATTTGATTCAACCAGCGATGCAGATTCGCCTGTTCTGCGTCGCTGAAATGCGCGGTCAGCTTGTCCTGCAACAGCGCCAGCCCCAGGCCGTAGGCGGCCATTTCGACCAGTCGCTGATCGTAGGGCCCGGTTTCGCCCCAGTAAGACGGGCTTTGCGGGTCGGTGCCTAACTTAATGGCAGTGATGTACTTGTCGCTGAACGGCACGTCCGCCCCGCCCGCCAGCAGCGGGAACAGGCCCCAAAGCGCTCTCGATAAGCCCTCCATCTCCGCGATATCCGTGCTGTAGTGCGCACAGGTGTTACCCAGCGAGAACTGCGCGACGTCAGCGGGAAATTGTTTATCGAGAGCGCTCAGCATCGTCATCAACGTTGCTGTAACGTCTTCACGTGATGACAATATTTTTGATATTTCAGCCACTGTCCTGACTCCTGATTTAACCATCCTCGAAAGTGGCTAAAGCATAGAGAATCCAGGCAGCGAAGAAATGTTAACCCGGTCACAACTGATAGTATTGTGTGAACCGGTGCTTGATAAAATTTAAAACAGTGGTTTAGTAGTAAGATTAAACCGGTAAAAGTTTAAATATATTGCACATGACTTCGTCCTGGAATGCCGAACATCTGGAGCTGATCACGCTGAATGACGCCGTCGCGTCATTCAGCCGTCTTTTTGCCAACACCGTGCGCTACCATCACTGGCACCAGTGTCTGGAAATTCTCTACGTTGAAGAGGGTTTTGGCGTGGTGATCGTCGACAATCGCCAGTACACCATGCGTCCCGGGCGACTGTTTTTCTTCCCGCCATTTACGTTGCATAAAATCATGGTGGATGAGAAAGCGCAGGACAGCTATCGCCGTACCATTATTCACGTCGATCAGCACGCTATTGCCAAACTTCTCCGTCATTTTCCCGATAATCACCGCCGTTTGCAGATGCTTTCCACACGGGGCCGCCCGGCATTTGTCGCCGATTTAGCCGAGATCCATCCCCATATCGATCATCTGTTCGGACTTTACGCGCGCGCCGCCAGCCTCTCCGCACTGAGCACTGAACAGATAGCCTGTATGTTAATGACATTATTCAATATGCTGCCGCCGGTGCAGGAAAAAATGACCGACACCTCAAGCGGTATTGCCAGCCCGGTCATGTTCTGGATTGAAGAGAACTATCAGAAGAAATTCAGCCTTGATGCCCTGGCAGCGGAGCTGGGCAAATCGCGCAGCTATCTGTCACGCCGCTTTCGCGCCGAGACCGGGGAGCATATTCACGACTACCTCAATACGTTACGCCTGCGCCGCGCCTGCGAGCTGCTGCTGCACAGCGCGCTGCCGGTGAGCGAGATTGCCGGGCAGGTGGGGTTTGCCGAAGTGACCTACTTTATTAGCTCATTTAAAAAGGGGATCGGTGAGACCCCCTTGCAGTACCGGAAAAATCACGTATCGCGCCAGCGGGCTAGTGGAAGCGCCCCGGGAGCCACAGTGACAGAATCGGGATATAGGTAATGGCAATCAGCACCAGGAACAGCACGCAGTAGAACGGAATCATCGCTTTCACGACGGTTTCAATCTTCTGCCCGCTGACGGCGCTGGCCACGAACAGTACCGAACCTACCGGCGGCGTGATCAGCCCAATGCCTAAGTTCATCATCATAATAATGCCGAAGTGCACCGGATCGATCCCTAGCTCTACCACCACTGGCAGCAGGATCGGCGTCAGAATCAGAATCAGCGGCGCCATGTCCATCAGACAGCCCAACAACAGCAGCATGATGTTGATGATTAACAGGATGACGTACTTGTTATCTGACAGCGACAACAATGCGGCGGAGATCTCCTGCGGCAGCCCTACCAGCGTCATAACCGAGCCAAAAGCGGCGGCAAAAGCGATCAGCACCATCACCATGGTGACGGTTTTGATCGTGCGGTGGATAAGCTTCGGGAAATCCTTCAGCTTATATTCGCGGTAGACAAAGAAGGTGACAAACATCGCCCAGATACAGGCAATTGCCCCCGATTCCGTTGGCGTAAAGAAGCCCGAGAGGATGCCGCCGGAGATGATCACAATGGTCACGAGGCCCCAGATGGCGTCGGAGGCAATCTTGATCTTGCGCTTCAGCTCAACGCGCGCTTCTTTCGGATAGTTGTTTTTACGTGCCGCAATTAAACACATAACGATAAGCGTCACGCACAGCACCAAGGTCGGAATGATCCCGGCGAGGAACATCGCCGGAATGGTCACCGCCGCGGTGTTCGCCACGATAGCGAACAGCACCGAGTTGTGGCTCGGCGGCACCAGGATCGCCTGCACCGAGGCGCTGGCGGTTAGCACCGCGCCGAAGGAACGCGGGTAGCCTTTACGCTCCATTTCCGGGATCAGCACCGATCCGATCGAGGCGGTATCCGCCACCGACGATCCCGAAATCGCGCCAAACAGCGTGGAGGCCAGAATGTTAACCAGCGACAGCCCTCCGCGGATCCAGCCGACGAACAGCCCGGCAAAATCCACCAGCCGTCGCGCCATCCCCCCTTCTGCCATGATCGCCCCCGCGAACACAAAGAAGGGAATGGTCAACAGGTTGACGTTATCGGTACTGTGGAAAATGGTGATAACCAGCCCATCGAGCGAGAAGTCCGCGAAGGCGGTCACCACCACGGCGGTCAACCCCACGGCGTAGGCCACCGGCATCCCCACGGCCATCAACACCACGAAGGTCACGACAAATATAATCAGCGTTAAGTCCATTGCTTGTGCCCCTTAGTGACCGACTTTCGGCGAGCCAAACTGCACCAGTTCGCGATGCGTTTGCGGGCCGCACAGCAGTTTTTCAACCACGAACAGCAGCGTGAAGAACGAACCCAGCGGAATTGGCAAATGGGTGATCCCCGAGGTCAGGAACGGCAGCGATGGCACCACGTCCTCCCAGGCATCCATACAACCGATAATCCCCCAGTGAATGATAAAAAGGCAGGTGGCCAGCATCGCCAGATCGACGAACACCGCCAGCGCTTTTTTCATCGCCGGGTTAATGTGATCCACCAGCATGGTAATCGCGATGTGGCTGCCGGCCCGATAGGCCGCGGCCGCCCCTACGAAGGAGAAGGTGATCATGCAAATCTGCGATAACGGTTCCGGCCAGCTGGTTGAGGCGTGCGGGAGAAAATCGAGCCATGCCGGAAAATCAGGACGAAAACGGGCGTAAATCCCCACCAGATAAATAAACGTCATAAATAACAGGCTGATCCCTGACAGCCAGATACAGATCCGATACACGCCATCCATGACCAGGACATAGATATTTTTCATTGTTATCTCCAGATCAAAACGGGCAGGCCAGCACACGCCGTCCTGCCGCCACGGGGATTATTTGGTGTCCTGAATTTCTTGCATTAAGTCGCTGAACTGCTTGCCATATTTTTCGCGAACCGGCGCAGTGGCATCGACAAAGGGTTTTTTATCCACCGGCAGGAATTTCACGCCCTGGCTTTGCAGACGCTGTTTGGATTTCTCGACGTATTCAGCCCAGAGCACGCGTTCTTCCGCCTGCGCTTCTTTTGCCAGCTTCATGATCAGCGCCTGATCTTCCGCCGACAGTTTGCTCCATTTACGCTTCGAGAAGGCGAGCACTTCCGGGATCATAAAGTGTTCGGTGAGGTCAAAATATTTGGTGCCGGCCACCACATAGTTTTCGGTATCAAAGGTCGGCTCGTTGTTTTCTGCTGCGTCAATCACCCCGGTTTGCAGGCTAGCGAAGACATCGCCAACCGGCAGAACGATCGGGTTAGCGCCCAGCGCTTTAAAGGTATCGAGACCAATCGGGTTGTTTTGCAGACGGATCTTCACGCCTTTCAGATCGTCGAGGGTGGTGATCGGTTTTTTGGTGATCAAGCTGCGCGAGCCCGCGTCCATCCAGCCAAGGAAAACCAGCCCAAGGTTGCTGTCGGAGATCTCTTTCGCCAGTTTGCTGCCCACGTCGCCATCCAGCACTTTGTGCTGATGATCGGTATCGCGGAACACAAACGGCATGTTGAAGACGCTCACCTGCGGCAGAATGCCGCCAACCGGCGCCATAGAAACGCGCAGAATATCAATCGCCCCGGCGCGGGTCTTTTCCAGCGTGGTGCTTTCATCTCCCATCTGCCCACTTGGGAACATCCTGATGGAGAGACGCCCGTCGGTTTGTTGACTGAGCTTCTCCCCCATATGAATCACCGCAGCAGTCGTCGGATAATCAGCGGGATGCACATCTGAAGCGATGAACACCGTTTTCGCCATCGCCGCCGCAGACCCCATCAGTAACGAGAAAGATAAAACGCTTAAAACCAGTTTTCTTCTTAACATAGACGATTCTCTTGTAAGGAAAGATAAAATTCACTATGCGAATCACTTGGCTGCATAGATTGACGTCCATGTTCAAAAGTATGTTTTATGTCCAGCGGAAGAATATGGTAGAAGTCATACAACTAAAGTGTGACCTGTCATACCAAATTTTAAAATGGCATTTCATAAAGCGCAGAAATTAGAAATGAATCGATTCATTAGCATCGGAGGTTGGCGATTGAGCCGCCCCGCGGGCAATAAAAAAGGAGACGCATGCGTCTCCTTTTTAGGCTCAATTTGAGATTGGAAATCAGGCTTCGATATCGGCCATATCGCCTTTTTCCTGCAGCCAGTTGCGGCGATCTTCCGAGCGCTTCTTGGCCAGCAGCATGTCCATGGTGGCATCAGTCTGCTGTTCATCTTCATCGTTGATGACAAGCTGCACCAGGCGGCGAGTGTTCGGATCAAGCGTGGTTTCGCGCAGCTGCATCGGGTTCATTTCACCCAGACCTTTAAAACGCTGCACGTTCGGCTTGCCTTTCTTACGCTTGAGCTGTTCCAGCACGCCTGCTTTTTCTTCTTCGGTCAGAGCGTAGTAAACCTCTTTGCCCAGATCGATACGATACAGAGGCGGCAGCGCCACGTAGACGTGACCTTCTTTCACCAGCGCGCGGAAGTGCTTCACAAACAGCGCGCAGAGCAGCGTGGCGATGTGCAGACCATCGGAGTCGGCATCCGCAAGGATACAGATTTTGCCGTAGCGCAACTGGCTGAGATCCGAACTGTCCGGATCGATGCCGATCGCCACGGAAATATCGTGCACTTCCTGTGAGGCCAGCACTTCGTCAGACGAGACTTCCCAGGTGTTAAGGATCTTACCTTTGAGCGGCATGATCGCCTGATATTCACGATCGCGCGCCTGTTTGGCGGAGCCGCCCGCCGAGTCGCCTTCCACAAGGAACAGCTCGGTGCGAGCGAGATCTTGCGCGGTGCAGTCGGCCAGTTTGCCCGGCAGCGCCGGTCCGCTGGTGAGTTTTTTACGCACCACTTTTTTCGCCGCGCGCAGACGACGCTGAGCGCTGGAAATCGCCATTTCGGCCAGCAGCTCGGCCGCCTGCACGTTCTGGTTCAGCCACAGGCTAAAGGCGTCTTTCACCACGCCGGAGACAAAGGCCGCGCACTGACGGGAAGAGAGACGCTCTTTAGTCTGCCCGGCAAACTGCGGATCCTGCATCTTCACCGACAGCACGTAGGCGCAGCGATCCCAGATATCTTCCGCCGACAGCTTCACGCCGCGCGGCAGGATGTTGCGGTATTCGCAGAACTCGCGCATCGCGTCGAGCAGGCCCTGGCGCAGACCGTTAACGTGCGTGCCGCCCTGCATGGTCGGGATCAGGTTGACGTAGCTTTCGGTCAGCAGTTCGCCGCCTTCCGGCAGCCACAACAGCGCCCAGTCCACCGCTTCGGTGTCGCCGGAGAAGTTGCCGACAAACGGCTTTTCCGGCAGCAGCGGCAGGCCGTTCACCGCTTCACTGAGATAGTCGTTCAGACCGTCAGCGTAGCACCAGGTCTGTTCGGTATCGTTGACTTTGTCTTTAAAGACGATTTCAACGCCCGGGCAAAGTACCGCTTTCGCTTTCAGCAGGTGGCTTAAGCGGGACACGGAAAAACGCGGGCTGTCGAAGAAACTTTCGTCCGGCCAGAAGTGCACGCTGGTGCCGGTATTGCGCTTCCCGCAGGTACCAGAAACGTGTAAATCTTCGACTTTTTCACCGTTCTCAAACGCGATGCTGTAGATTTGGCCGTCGCGACGAACGTTGACTTCAACGCGTTTGGATAAGGCGTTCACCACCGAAATCCCCACGCCGTGCAGGCCGCCGGAGAACTGGTAGTTTTTGTTGGAGAACTTACCGCCCGCGTGCAGACGGCACAGGATCAGCTCAACCGCCGGTACGCCCTCTTCCGGATGGATATCGACGGGCATGCCGCGGCCGTCATCGATAACTTCCAGCGACTGATCGGCATGGAGGATGACTTCGACACGCTTCGCGTGCCCGGCCAGCGCTTCATCCACGCTGTTATCAATCACTTCCTGACCAAGGTGGTTAGGGCGAGTGGTATCTGTGTACATTCCCGGACGGCGGCGAACCGGCTCAAGCCCGGTGAGTACCTCAATGGCATCAGCGTTATAAGAAGATTGCGTCATGATCTATTCGTAGGTAGTTGGCGCTGCTTAATGCAACCCCAGGAAATCGATAATCTGTGTGAAGTGATCTTCAAAGCCGGTAAATGCGTGATTACCGCCCTCCTCTACCGTTTGTCGGCAGGAGGCGAAATAGTCCACGGCCTGGCGGTAATCAAGCACTTCATCGCCGGTCTGTTGAAGCAACCAGATGAGATCCGGTGCCTCAAGCGGGTCAATTTGCATCACTTTGAGATCGTAAATATGGCGTGACTCTAGCACATATTGCTGCCCGGTGTAGGGATTCTCGTTCGGTCCGAGGAAATTCACCAGCAGCTCAAACGGCCGTATCGCCGGGTTTACCACCACCGCAGGCAGCATAAAACACTGCGACAGCCAGGTGGCGTAATAGCCGCCCAACGACGATCCGACGATCCCGAGCGGCTCACCGCCGTGCTTGAGCACTAACGCTTCGAGCATTTCCGCCGCTTCCGCCGGATAGACGGGCAACTGCGGGATCAGCATTTTCACATCAGGATAGTGCTCCGCCAGCCACTGCTTAAGCGCCGTGGCCTTGGCCGAACACGGAGAGCTGTTAAAGCCATGCAGATAAAGAAGCGTCGACATTAATAGCCTTCAGATGCGGTATCAGGATGGAATTTTGACCCGGCAAGGCGGCAGACTTCGGTGGTTAACGAACCATCGGCATGCAGCTCCAGCCAACGCCAGCCAGGCGAAACGGTATCCAGCGTAAAGTTGGCGCAGTGCGGCTTAAACTGCACGCAGGTTGACGGCGTCGCCATGATACGGCGCCCGTTCCACTCGACGTCCAACTCCTGGTGAATATGGCCGCACAGTAGATGCTTCACGCGCGGATAGTGCACCAGCACGTTATCCAGGGCACCGGCGTTGCGCAGACTGTGCTGATCGAGCCAGCTACAGCCCGCTGGCAGAGGATGATGGTGCAGCAGCAGCAAGGTATGTCGTTCCGGCATTTCTGCCAGCCGTTTCTCTAACCACTCAAGCTGGAAGTCGCTCAGCTCGCCGTGCGGCACGCCGAAAACCTGACTGTCGAGCAGCAGGATCTGCCAGTGTTCGCCAACCAGCACGCGCTTGGCCGGAGAGATGCCTGCATCCTGTAATGTGCTGTACATGGACGGCTGAAAATCGTGATTTCCCGGAAGCCAAACGCAAGGCGCAGTAAAGCTCGCGATGCCTTCAGCAAAGTGCTGATAGGCCGCGGATGAGTGATCCTGCGCTAAATCGCCTGTCGCTACCACCAGGTCAACTTCACGCGCCGAGGCATGTATCGCCTGCAAGACGGCGTGGTAGCTTTCCCAGGTATTCACCCCTAACAGCGTTTCATCTTTTTCAGCAAACAGGTGAGTATCAGTAATTTGCAGTACCCTGACACTGGCCCCACCAGCCAGAGGAAGGTTTAAAAGGCTTTCCAAATGGTGTCCTTAGGTTTCACGATGCAAACATACACATCATCCTTTCAGGCAGCGTCGTCGCTGGCAGCGCCCCAGAGGCAGCCCGAACGGTTCTATGTACAAACCGGAATCGCCATCGCTCCATGTGCTAAACAGAATCGAAGCCAGTCGGCCAGAAACTGATTAATTTGATGCTTTTCGTCGCGTTGATGCAACTTTTTATTTGGATAATCATACCGCGCTTTGAAGCGAAAGATCTGCTGACTTGAACACACTTCAGCCACCATCGCGTCATGATACAACCGCACGGTCATCGACGGCAGGCTCCAGTAGCTCACCGCCGGGTGCGTTTGTTCAATCGTCACAAGCGTAGTGTAACGAGTTGATTCGACTATCGTTAAGCGATATTGCGCATTAGCCACCTGATAGCTCACCGTTTCGCCGGCTTCATCAATGCGCGGCAGTAAGCGGCGTAATTGCGCGAAGTTGGTTTCGCACAAACGCATCATTTCAGGGAAGTCAGGTGTATAGCGCTTCATTTTGCCCACTCTTTTCGTAAGTCCTGATAATGCAGCTGCAGCCATTGCAAAGCGATGACAGACGCTGCGTTGTCAATTTTTCCCTCTTCCACACATTGATAAGCATACTCCCGGCTTACCACATGAACGCGAATGTCTTCGTGTTCTTCCGCCAGGCCATGGATGCCCTTGGCCGTTGTCGCATCCACTTCCCCCACCAGAATGCTCAGACGCTCGCTGGTGCCGCCGGGGCTGGCCAGATAGCTGAGGCACGGCTTCATACGGCCAACGGTTAGCCCCGCTTCCTCAAGCGATTCGCGCCGGGCCACGTCTTCAACGGTTTCGCCCTCTTCAATCATGCCCGCGACCATCTCCAGCAGATAAGGGGTTTCACTGGTGTCATAAGCGGCAATACGCACCTGCTCAATCAGCACCACTTCGTCACGCACTGGGTCAAAGGGTAGCAAGACTGCGGCGTGACCGCGCTCAAAAATTTCGCGACGAACTTCTCCGCTCATCTCCCCATTGAATAAACGGTGGCGAAAACGGTACACATCAAGCGAAAAAAAACCGCGATAAACAGTTTCTCGTGCAATAATTTCTACATCGTTTTTCGCGAGGGTGACCACCGGGTTACGTGATTTAGTCATGGACTGGCCTATGCAGTAATTGTGTTGAAATTGTGGATTTAAACTCTGTTTGTCTTAGGATCCACTCACTCTATGGTAGATTGGTGCAAATTAACGCCAGATGGCACGTTACGCCAACTTTTTAACACGGCGGACTCTGGTACAATCGGCAAATATTTTTTCTGTGAATTAGATCAGCGCTAAGCTTCACAACAAGGAATGCAAATGCAAATGAAGAAATTGCTCCCTATCTTAATTGGCCTGAGCCTGACGGGCTTCAGTACAATGAGCCAGGCAGAGAACCTGTTACAGGTCTATCAGCAGGCACGTACCAGTAACCCGGATCTCCGTAAATCTGCAGCAGATCGTGATGCGGCATTCGAAAAGATCAACGAAGCGCGTAGCCCACTGTTACCGCAGTTAGGTCTGGGTGCCGATTATACCTACACCAACGGCTTCCGCGACAGCAACGGCGTGAACTCCAACGTCACCAGCGGCTCGCTGCAGTTGACGCAGACGCTGTTTGATATGTCCAAATGGCGTGCGCTGAGCCTGCAAGAAAAAGCGGCGGGCATCCAGGATGTGACCTATCAGACCGATCAACAGACGCTGATCCTCAATACCGCAACCGCGTACTTCAACGTGCTGAGCGCCATTGACTCGCTCTCCTACACCGAAGCGCAGAAACAGGCGATTTACCGTCAGTTGGACCAAACCACCCAGCGCTTCAACGTGGGCCTGGTCGCCATCACCGACGTGCAGAACGCCCGTTCACAGTACGATACCGTGCTGGCGAACGAAGTCACCGCGCGTAACAACCTCGACAACGCGGTAGAAGCGCTGCGTCAGGTCACCGGTAACTACTATCCGGAGCTGGCGTCACTGAACGTCGACAGCTTCAAAACCGATAAGCCGCAGGCCGTGAACTCACTGCTGAAAGAAGCGGAAAACCGCAACCTCTCCCTGTTGCAGGCTCGTCTGAGCCAGGACCTGGCGCGTGAGCAGATTCGCCAGGCGCAGGACGGCCATCTGCCGACGCTAGATTTAACCGCCTCTACCGGGGTGTCTAACACCTCTTACAGCGGTTCCAAAACCAATAACGGTCAATACAACGATAACGACGCAGGTCAGAACAAAGTGGGTCTGAGCTTCTCCCTGCCGCTGTATCAGGGCGGGATGGTCAACTCGCAGGTGAAACAGGCGCAGTACAACTTCGTCGGTGCCAGCGAGCAGCTTGAAAGCGCGCACCGCTCCGTGGTGCAAACCGTGCGTTCTTCCTTCAATAACGTCAACGCCTCTATCAGCAGCATCAACGCCTACAAACAGGCTGTGGTTTCTGCGCAGAGCTCTTTAGACGCCATGGAAGCAGGCTACTCCGTCGGTACCCGTACCATCGTTGACGTGCTGGATGCGACCACCACGCTGTACAACGCGAAGCAACAGCTCTCCAGCGCGCGTTACAACTATCTGATCAACCAGTTGAATATCAAAAATGCACTGGGCACGCTGAACGAGCAGGATCTGCTGGCGCTGAACAACACCCTGGGCAAACCGGTTTCGACCGCCAATGCCACCATTGCGCCTGAGAATGCGCAGCAGGATGCCACCGCCGACGGCTACACCTCTCCGGCCACCAGCAAAGCGCGTCTCCGCTAAGGCAGACGTTTGCAGGCAACAAGGTCCGCCCCGTGCGGACCTTTTTTTTGCGCCAACGTAAGGCAACGTAAAGATCCCCCGCTTTCGCCGCTTCTTCGCTTCATTTTCGACCACTCATCCACTATCCTGAGCGCTATTGCAATACCATTCCACTGGGTCCAGGAAGAATAAAATGAAACGGACAAACAACATTCAGCACGCCGCTTTCCGTAAAAGCTGGGGCGCGCGCCATCTCACACCGGTTGCACTGGCCGTTACCGCCGTTTTTATGCTTGCAGGCTGTGAGAAAACCGATGAAACCGTCACGCTGTATCAGAATGCGGACGACTGCTCCGCGGCCAACCCGGGCAAAAGCGCCGAGTGTACAACAACGTTCAACAACGCGCTGAAAGAAGCCGAACGCACCGCGCCGAAATACGCCAGCCGTGAAGACTGCGTAGCGGAATTCGGCGAAGGCCAGTGTCAGCAGGCACCTGCCCAGGCGGGCATGGCCCCAACCGGTGAAAACCAGGCGCAGGCGCAAAGCAGCGGCAGCTTCTGGATGCCGCTGATGGCAGGTTACATGATGGGCCGCATGATGAGCGGCGGCATGGGTGGCTACCAGCAGCAGCCGGTCTTCACCTCGAAGAACCCGTCCAGCCCAGCCTACGGTAAATACACCGACGCCAGCGGTAAAAACTACGGCGCAGCCCAACCGGGCCGTTCGATGAACGTGCCGAAAACCGCGATGGCGCCGAAACCGGCAACCACCAGCACCGTTACCCGCGGCGGCTTCGGTGAATCGGTGGCGAAACAGTCCACCATGCAGCGTAGCGCCACCGGCACCACCTCCCGCTCAATGGGTGGCTGATCGCCATGGAAAGAATCAGTATTGTTGAACGCCCGGACTGGCGCGAAAAAGCGACCGAATACGGTTTTAACTTCCACACCATGTACGGTGAGCCGTACTGGAGCGAGGAAGCGTACTACAAGCTCACCCTCGCGCAGGTGGAAAAACTGGAAGACGTCACCGCAGAGATTCACCAGATGTGCCTGAAGGTGGTCGAGCGCGTCATAGCCAGCGATGAGCTGATGACCAAATTCCGTATTCCAAAGCACACCTGGGGCTTTGTCCGCCAGTCATGGCAGACCAACCAGCCGTCTCTCTATTCGCGCCTGGACCTGGCGTGGGATGGCAAAGGCGAGCCGAAGCTGCTGGAGAATAACGCCGACACGCCAACCTCGCTGTATGAAGCGGCATTTTTCCAATGGATCTGGCTGGAAGATCAGCTGAACGCCGGCAATCTGCCAGCCGGCAGCGACCAGTTCAACAGCCTGCAGGAAAAGCTGATCGATCGCTTCAACGAACTGCGCGAACAGCACGGATTCCAGCTGCTGCACATGACCTGCTGCCGCGATACCGTAGAAGATCGCGGCACCGTTCAGTATCTACAGGACTGCGCGGCGGAAGCGGGTGTCGCAACCGAATTCCTCTACATCGAAGATATCGGCCTGGGTGAGAAAGGCCAGTTTACCGATCTGCAGGATCAGGTGATCGGCAATCTGTTCAAGCTCTATCCGTGGGAATATATGCTGCGCGAGATGTTCTCCACCAAGCTGGAAGACGCTGGCGTGCGCTGGCTGGAGCCGGCGTGGAAGAGCATCATCTCTAACAAAGCGCTGCTGCCGCTACTGTGGGAGATGTTCCCGGATCACCCGAACCTGCTCCCGGCCTACTTCGCCGAAGACGATCATCCGCAGATGGACAAATTTGTGGTGAAACCGATCTTCTCTCGCGAAGGCGCGAACATTTCGATCGTTGAGAACGGCAAAACTATCGAGCAGGTCGAAGGCCCGTACGGCGAAGAAGGGATGATCGTCCAGCAGTTCCATCCGCTGCCGAAGTTTGGCGACAGCTACATGCTGATCGGCAGCTGGCTGATTAACGATCAGCCAGCCGGAATCGGTATTCGTGAGGACAGAGCGCTGATCACTCAGGATCTTTCACGCTTCTATCCGCACATCTTCGTCGAGTAATCGTCAGCCAATCACTACCGACAGCATACTCAGCGAGCCCATTTCGATACCGTCTACCGGGATCGTGATGGGCTCTTCGCCATCCCATGCGCCCAGCACGTACAGCAGCGGCAGGAAGTGATCCGCCGTCGGGTTAGAGAGCGACCCGCCTTCATGCGACAGGTAGTTCACCAACGGATGCTGCTCCACCGGCCCTTTCCAGTCCAGATTCGCCTTCACATAATCGTTAAAGGAGCTGGCCCACGGGTATGGCGTAGAGTCACCGTGCCATTTCGCGGTGCGCAGGTTGTGCACCACGTTGCCGCTCGCCACCAGCATAATGTCTTCATCACGCAGGCTGGCCAGCTTACGGCCCATCTCAAAATGCCACGCCGCCGGTTTGGTGCTGTCGATACTCAGTTGCACCATCGGGATATCCGCATTCGGGTACATTTTGATCAGCACGCCCCAGGAACCGTGGTCAAAACCCCAGGCTTCTTTATCCAACGCCACCGGGACCGGAGCCAGCAGCTCAACCAACCGCTGCGCGAGTTCAGGGGAACCTGGCGCCGGGTAATGGGTATCGTACAGCGCCTGCGGGAAGCCGCCAAAGTCATGAATCGTCTTCGGTGTTTCCATCGCCGTCACCCCCGTGCCGCGGGTAAACCAGTGCGCGGAGACCACGACAATCGCTTTCGGACGCGGCAGCGCTTCGCCCAGGTGCTGCCAGGTACGGGTATAGAGGTTATCTTCCAGTACGTTCATGGGGCTACCGTGACCTAAAAACAGTGCTGGCATTCGGCTACGAGACATGGTGTTATCCTTCCAGAGGCATTGATTTGATAACACCACATTAACCTGTTTTCAGTGAGGATAAACTCAGATAAGCGTGATGATGATCTTCAGAAAATTTGAATGTAAGGATGACGTAAAGAGTGCGTTCAGCTCTCGCAAGGGAAAACGATTTTCAATATCATGAATGATAATCATTATCATAAGGAGTAAACCATGTCGGTTCCGCTGATTCTGACATTATTGGCCGGGGCGGCGACGTTCATCGGCGCTTTTCTTGGGGTGATTGGTCAGAAACCTTCTAACCGCGTGCTGGCGTTTTCCCTCGGCTTCGCCGCCGGGATTATGCTGCTTATCTCCCTGATGGAGATGCTGCCGGCTGCGCTTGATGCCCCAGGCATGTCGCCGGTGCTCGGTTACGGCATGTTTGTCGTTGGCCTGCTTGGCTACTTCGCCCTCGACAGGATGCTGCCGCATGCCCATCCGCAGGATCTGATGCAAAAGAACACGCAGCCGCTGCCGCGCAATATTCGTCGCACCGCCGTACTGCTCACGTTGGGTATCAGCCTGCATAACTTCCCGGAAGGGATCGCCACTTTCGTCACCGCCAGCAATAATCTTGAGCTGGGCTTTGGCATTGCGCTGGCCGTGGCGCTGCACAATATCCCGGAAGGGCTGGCGGTCGCCGGGCCGGTGTACGCCGCCACGGGTTCAAAGCGTAAAGCGGTATTCTGGGCGGGCATTTCCGGTATGGCCGAAATTCTCGGCGGCGTGCTGGCCTGGGCGATTCTTGGCAGCATGGTGTCGCCGGTGGTCATGGCGGCGATTATGGCGGCGGTCGCCGGCATCATGGTCGCCCTTTCCGTCGATGAGTTGATGCCGCTGGCGAAAGAGATAGATCCTAACAATAATCCCAGCTACGGCGTGCTGTGCGGCATGTCGGTGATGGGAATGAGCCTGGTGGTGCTGCAATCGGTAGGGATTGGATAAAACACGGCCAGATAACTAAAAATACCTTCCAGGGAGCGCAAATCGCGCTCCCATTTATTATAGAAATATAATCCACGACACACACTTTAAACCGCCTTGAAATAAATATCTGGAATATAAATTTATTCTTATTTCTCATCTCTCCCATCAAAAAACAGTGCCGAGTGTCTTATTATCCCATATAAGATTAAATAACTTACTTTGTGTTAGTGGTTATATTAAAAAGAACAGCCCATAAATGATAAAAATTCATTATCAATGATAATGTTTTTATTTATCAGCAACGAAATATGAGAAGTAAATATAATTAACCAGCAATGCTACAATCAAGGACCTTGATATGAAAATGGGAAAAACTGTGCTGTTCGCGATGGTTGCGGCAGCGTTAACCTCTTCTTCCGCTTTCGCCGCAGTCGACGGTGGCTCGGGCAAAATTACCTTTACCGGTGATGTCATCAGCGCGCCTTGCGCTATCAAAGCGGAAGACGTTGACAAGCAGGTCGATCTCGGTGAAGTGCCGGCCAGCTACATCAATTCAAAGGGCCACTCTGATGCCGTTGATGCCAGTATTCATCTGGTCGATTGCGATCTACCGAACTCCGACAATGGCGAAGGCACCGAAACGAAAGTCACCAAAGTGGATGTGACCTTTACCAGTACTGCGGTGACTACTGAAGGTGAGAACCTGCTCTCCAACACCATGACCGGTGGCGCGACGGGCGTCGGCGTCCGCCTGCTGGATGGCGAGGGTCAGAATATTACTCTCGGCACCGCGAAAACAGTGACGCTGGTGCAGGCATCCTCCGAACAAACCCTGCCATTCCAGGCCTATATGGAACTGGTCGATAGCACAAAAGCCACGCCAGCTACACCGGGCGCAGTGGCTTCAAATGCCACTTACGTACTGTCATATAAGTAATCTATCCAGGGTGGCGGCGACCGCCACCCTTTATTAGATAAATCAGGTAGGGATGCCGTGAATACCGCTAAAATTGCTGTATCTTGCTGCGGCTTATTATTTATATTTTCCGCAAGCGCCACTGAATTCAACCTTAACGTACTGGATAAATCCATGCGTGACAGCGTTGATATATCCCTGCTCAAAGATAAACCGACCACGCTGCCAGGAAATTATTTTGTGGCCGTGACCGTCAATAAAAATCAAATTTCCTCCGGCCGTTTACTCCGCTGGAGAAAACAAGACGCAGAAGTTTTACTCTGTATTCCTGTCGATCTGGCAGAAGGCATGGGGTTGAAAGAAGATTTTTATCATTCATTGCCCGTCGAAAACGGCTGCGTGGATTTTCGCGCCCACCCGGAGATCACCTTCACGCTGGATATGGCGCAACAACAGTTGAATATCGCCATTCCCCAGGCATGGGTCGCGTGGAAAACCAATGGCTGGATGCCTCCCGCCACCTGGAATGATGGCGTGGCTGGCTTTCTGCTGGACTACAATCTTTTCGCCAGCACCTATCGTCCCCATGACGGCGAGCATAGTGAAAACCTGAACGCCTACGGCACGGGCGGTGTGAACCTCGGCGCATGGCGTTTACGCAGTGACTATCAGCTGAGCCAAACCCGCGACGACGAAGACACCACTACGTCGCGCACGATTTCCCGTACCTATTTGTTTCGCCCGCTGACCACGCTCGGTGCAAAGCTGACGCTCGGTGAAACGGATTTTAGTTCGGATATTTTCGACGGTTTTTCCTATACCGGCGCATCGCTGATTAGCGATGACCGTATGCTACCCTGGGAATTACGCGGCTATGCGCCACAAATCAGCGGCGTAGCGCAAACTAACGCCACCGTCACAGTGAGGCACCAGGGCAGGATCCTTTACCAGACCAAAGTCGCACCGGGCCCCTTTATGATTAGCGACCTGAATCAATCGGTGCAGGGAACGCTTGACGTCGAGGTAACCGAAGAAGATGGCCGGGTTAACACCTTTCAGGTGTCAGCGGCCTCCACCCCATTCTTAACCCGCAAGGGGCAGATTCGCTATAAAGTTACCTCAGGCCGCATGCGTCCGGACCTGTCGCACAGCGTCATCAACGATACGTTTATCAGCAGCGAAGCCTCGTGGGGCGTATTGTCAAACACTTCGCTGTACGGCGGCATCCTCACCGCGGGCAACGACTACCGCTCCGCCGCGCTCGGTATCGGGCAAAACATGCTGTGGCTGGGAGCCATCTCGTTTGACGTCACCCACGCCGTCAGCCATTTTGATAACGGGGAAGAAGAAAAGGGTTCCAGCTACCGGTTGAACTACAGCAAACGCTTTGACGCTACCGACAGCCAGGTATCGCTTGCAGCCTATCGTTTTTCCGAACGCACGTTCCATAGCTACGCCAATTTTATCGACCACCAGCTCAACGACGGCGATACCCAGGACGAAAAGCAGACCATCAGCATTTCCGCCAGTCAGCCCATTGAGCCGTTGAATATGAATCTGTACGTCACCGCGCTGCGCCAGCTGTGGTGGGATGGCGATTCATCGACCTCGGCGAGCATCACCGCCGGGTTTAACTTCGACGTCGGGAGCTGGAAAAACATTTCGCTGACGACCACCTTCAGCACGACGCACTACGAAGAGAGTAATAACGACAACCAGATTTACGTCTCCGTCTCCGTTCCGTTCGGCTTCGCCCAGCGCTTAAGCTATGACATGCGTAACAGCGACAACACCACGCACACCGTCTCCTGGTACGACTCCTCAGATGCGCGTAACACCTGGGGCGTATCGGCCGGCGCGGCCAGCGATAAACCGGATAATGGCGCTCAGTTCCGCGGCAACTATCAGCACCTCTCCAGTATCGGCGATCTCCAGCTCGCCGGCAGCTACGCCGCCAGCGATTACACCTCGGCGAGCGCCAGCTGGAGCGGCTCCTTTACTGCGACCCGCCACGGGGCGGCGCTGCACAGACGCAGTATGGGCAACGAACCGCGGCTGATGGTCAGCACCGATGGCATTGCCGATATCCCGGTTCAGGGGAACTTTAACACCACCAATCGCTTTGGTTACGCGGTGGTGCCAATGATCTCCAGCTATCAGCCCACCACCGTCGCCGTTAACCTCGAGGCCCTGCCTGATGGCGTAACGGTCGCGGAAAATACATTGCGGGAAACCTGGACGGAAGGCGCAATTGGCTATAAACCGCTGGCTTCGCGCGCGGGTCTGGATATCAACGCCATCATTCGCACCGCCGAGGGCAAATATCCGCCGCTGGGCGCGGTGGTGTACGACGATGATGGCAGAACCGATGTTGGCATGGTCAGCGAAGAAGGACACGTCTGGATGAGCGGCGTTAATGAAGGAAAAACCTTCCGCGTGCAATGGGGCAGTATCACCTGTCGCATCACCTTACCCGATTCTCTCTCTCAACTTCCCCGGCAGTTAATCCTGCCTTGTCATTGATTAAGGATGAAGAAATGACACCTATGAAAGGACTTCTCTGGCTGTTACTCACGCTATCTTTCACCAGCCAGGCCGCTGTTTCACCGGATCGCACCCGGGTGATTTTCAACGGCGACAACAAAGCGGCAAGCCTGAAATTAACCAATGCCAGTAAAGATCTCCCCTATCTGGCCTACTCGTGGATCGAAGATGAAAAGGGCAATAAGAGCGATGCCTTTTTTGCCGCCCTGCCGCCAATGCAGCGCCTGGAGCCCGGCGCGATGACTCAGGTTCGTATCATCAAACAGAGCGGCGTATCAGCGCTCCCCACAGATCGGGAGTCATTGTTTTATTACAATGTTCGGGAAATTCCGCCTGCGCCGGATACCGCTGAAAATCACGCGGTGGTGCAGGTAGCTATGCAGTCAAAAATCAAAATGTTCTGGCGTCCCGCCTCTCTGAAGAAAAAACCGGGGGACCAAAAAGAACACGCGATGACCTTTCGCCTGAACGGTAAAACGTTAGAGGTACAGAACCCCACGCCCTACTACATTACGCTGGCCTATTTCGGCAAAGATTTGCGCGGCGTGACGCCCGGTTTTAAAACCACCATGCTGCCGCCATTTGGATCCGCCAGTTTGAATACCGGCCCGAACGACGGCCCGAGTTTCTACATTGGCTATATGGATGATTACGGTGCGCTCCGGATGCTGCAGCTAAGCTGCCGCAGCAGCTGCACAGCCACCGCATCGGAGGAGAAAAAATGATCCGCCGTCTGTCATCACTGCTCCTGCTGGCGCTGTTACTCAGCCCATTTCAGGCCGCATGGGCGGTGCATTGCTATCTTGGCGCATCGGGCGGCCCAACGGATAAGTATCAAACGATAGGAGAATTTGCGGTTCCTGATAACGCCCAGGTCGGCGATAAAATCTGGGAAAGCGGTGATATTAAAGTCCCGGTATACTGCGACAACGGCGATAAAATGGATGGCAACGGGCGAGTCGGCGAAGACGTTTATGCATGGGTAAACCCCTACTCTTCAACGGACGATCCTTACTATCAGCTCGGAGTGACCTATGCGGGCGTCGATTACGACACGACACAGGGTGCGGTAGGGATTGATACCAACACCTGTATTGATAATGCCTATTACGAAAAATTTACGGCGGCGCAAATTCGGGCTTCCGGCTGGGAAGAGCGATTATGCAGTAAAAATGCCGATGACGTTCACTACTCGCGAACGTTTATCGCGCGTATGCGGCTGTACGTGAAAATCAAAGCAATGCCGGCACACGACTACCAGAGTACGCTCGGCAGCTTTACCCTCGTGCAGTTT
The DNA here is from genome assembly GCF_965301105.1 of Kluyvera sp. Lineage (NCBI taxonomy): Bacteria > Pseudomonadati > Pseudomonadota > Gammaproteobacteria > Enterobacterales > Enterobacteriaceae > Kluyvera > Kluyvera sp. Next base: position 1,405 of record NZ_CBDKZX010000053.1, on the reverse strand, counting down.
GACGGCGCCGATGGCTGGAACCAGAGTCCGGACGCCGCCAACCTGAAATACCACGTCAGCGGACTGGAAAACATTCGCGTCCTTGACTGTAACGTGACGTTCAATATTGAACCTGCCAACCAGATCATTGATTTTGGGTCATTTAATCCCTACGAGATCGCCAGTGGTGCGATAACTCGCACCTTCTCCGTCACCACGAATAAAAGTCAGGACGGAACCTGTGCCGATGGTTTTAAGGTCAACTCATCGTTTTACACCACAGAGACCCTGTCAGCAGACGATACCTCGATGCTGATTGGCAACGGCCTGCAGCTAAAAATCCTTAACAGCGATAACCACAGGCCCTACACATTTAACCAGTATGAAGAATACGCCGACTTTACCGGATCGCTATTAACGATGACGCAGAACTACACGGCTGAGCTGTCTAAAATGGCGGAAGAAGAAGTCAAGGTGGGGCACTTCGAATCGGTCGTACTGTTTAAGATCAACTACAACTAGCGACAAAAAGGCCGGGATAACCCGGCCTTTAAGATTGGCAAGCGCTGCGACGCCGGGCTTTCCGGCATCAGCAGTGGAGCTTAGCTCGCTTTACGTTCGTGCTCACGACGGTAAGCCACGAGATCTTCAATGGTCACCAGCGCCATGTTATGTTTCTTCGCAAACTCGATGCACTCTGGCGCACGCGCCATGGTACCGTCGTCGTTGGTCAGTTCACACAGAACACCCGCCGGTTTGAAGCCAGCCAGGCTCACCAGATCGATAGTCGCTTCGGTGTGGCCACCACGGGTCAGAACGCCGCCAGGCTGCGCGCGCAGCGGGAATACGTGGCCCGGACGGTTGAGGTCGGACGGTTTCGCGTTATCGGCAATCGCCGCGCGAACGGTAGTCAGGCGGTCAGCGGCGGAAACGCCGGTGGTGACGCCGTGTGCCGCTTCGATAGTGACGGTAAAACCGGTGCCGTAGGCGCTGGTGTTATTTTCCACCATCATCGGCAGCTCCAGCTGTTTACGACGTTCGTCGGTCAGACACAGACAAACGATGCCGCTACCGTGACGGATAGTCAGCGCCATTTGTTCAACGGTCATGTTTTCGGCGGCAAAAACCATGTCGCCTTCGTTCTCGCGATCTTCATCGTCCAGCACCATCGCGCCGCGGCCTTCGCGCAGGGCAATCAGTGCGTTTTCAACGCGTTCGAACGGAGTACCAAAAGAGGAAAGTAGCGTCTGATTCATGGTAAAAAAACCTCATTAAAATTATGGTTACCAGAATCAGGGCAGTCTTAGGAGTGCCGACAAGCGGCAAATAGATAACGCGAGCGGGTTAAACCCAACTGAATCGTTACTCTCTCCCATCCGGACTTTAACCGTCGGCCCCGGAATTACACCGGATCTGCTGACCTTCC